>JBJEZM010000052.1:0-13240 GCA_051887395.1 Oscillospiraceae bacterium
TGAATGTTTGCGATATGCTCGGTGCAGAAAGTTGCTTTAACTTTATGAAAAATAAACTGCATGTAGATTCTCTTGTAGAAAGCAAACCCATAAATAATAAAATATTTACAGACAAAAACCTTGCTAGTATGGCACTTGGCGCTTTAACCGATGGTGTTACTGTGTTAGAACTTACCTCGGCATATCAAATATTTGCTAACGGTGGAATATATAATCAACCTCACGCCTACTACAAAGTTTTAGATAGCCACGGTAAAGTTGTTTTAGAAAATACAGATGCTCCGCAACGCGTTATTTCTAAATCCACCTCAATAGTTATGAACAAACTTCTTCAAGGTGTTGTTGCAAATGGTACTGGGCGTGCCGCTAAGTTAAACAATTTTGCTGTTGCCGGTAAAACCGGTACCACTTCAGATGATAAAGATGTTTGGTTTGTTGGTTCTACACCATACTACACAGCAGGTGTCTGGGTTGGCTATGATATTCCTCATGAAATGCATAATTTATGGCCTAACTATCCACCTACTAATATCTGGCGAGAAGTTATGGAAGACGTGCATAAAGATTTACCTAAAGTTGACTTTTTAAAATATGAAGCTAATGTTGTTCCACATAAATACTGCAATAAAACTGGCTTGCTTGCCTCTCCAACTTGCTCAGATTGTTCTTATGGTATATATCGTAAACAAAATGTTCCTGCAACCTGCCCTGGCAATCATGCTCCTCAGGAAGTTACCAATAGCACTATAGCACAAAATACAAACGCAGCAGCCCAAACTACGAATACTACTGCCTCGACTACAAATCCTATAAATAATCCATCTGTAACTCAAGAGGCAAATACAATAAATAAAAATAAAACCATTGCGGCTTCTGGCTGATTGATTGTTTTAATTTCTTTGAATATTTCCCATCTCTCTTTTTGTTGTAAAATTGTATAGTAGATAATGTAAAATTTTGTAGGTATTCGTGTTTTTTCGTTTTGGTGTTGACTCCAACCTTACGTAATAGTTTATACTAAAACTACGCGATGGAGGAGCTTGATATGAAAAAAATCAACGAAGTATGTCAGGTATCTGGAGTGGGTATACGCACTCTGCAATATTACGATAATATCGGGTTACTAAAAACAACAAAACGGACTGAAACAGGTTACCGGTTGTATAACGATACAGCTTTAGAGCAATTGCAACAAATACTTCTATTTCGTGAATTAAAATTTCCTTTAAAAGAAGTAAAAATAATGATGTCAAGCCCTAATTTCCTAATTTTGATAAAACCAAAGCTCTTGGGCAGCAAATAAAATTACTAACCCTAAGAAAGGAACGCTTGGATAAACCTTATCAAATTTGCTCGTGAAATAAAGAAAAATGGTGAAATTATAATGGATTTTAAAGCATTTAATACAAGTGAAATTCAAGAATATGCAAAACGCACAAAAGCTAAGTGGGGTAATACCACACAATACAGCGAGTTCATTAAAAAAGCAAGCAACAAAAAACCAAAGAATAAAATGAATTGATAGCATCTAGATTTATGCAGATATTTGCTAAATTTGGTGAAATGCGTAATAAAGATATTTCTTCTGTTGAAGTGCAAGCTCAAGTACAGCAACTTCAAAATTACATAACTGAACATTTTTATAACTGTACAAAAGAAATATTAGCCTTTCTTGGGAAGATGTATGTTCAAAGTAGCGAGTTTAAAGCAAATATCGATAATGTTGGCAGCGAGGGTACAGCCTTGTTTGTAAGCAATGCGGTCTCTGAATATTGTAAGGCATAAAACCTCTGGTTGTTAAAATTTAAAAAATTGTAATTACTTATCAAATAGCAAAAAAACACCTGTTTAACAGGTGTTTTTTTGCTATATCTTTATTTTTTAATTAACTTTACAACTTCTATCCTAGATTTACAACGTTCGTAACGCGCCTTGGCTTCTTTTAATTCATCACCTTGAATTAGTCCTTCCGCAATAGCAAGCCTCGCTTCTTCTATGCTGTTCTTAGCTCGCATCACATCTATGTCTTCTGCAAATTCAAATGTCATTACAAAAGCGCAAACCTGCCCACCAGAAACATTAACAAAACCATAAGACGATGCACCAAAACGAATTTCACCATCTGCTGTTTCAAATTTTAATAAACCCACACTTAAATGTGCTACATAGTTTTCATGGTTTGCTAATATGCAAACATCACCTTCTGCTGTTCGCATTAAAACACTTTTAGCTCTGCCATTATATACTGTTTTTGTAGGCGTAATTATTTTTAAATAGAAATCCGCCATATGTGCTACACATCCTTTTCCCTCTCTTGCTTTGCCTTCTTTACAGCCTCATCGACACTACCTACAAATAAGAATGCTGATTCCGGTAATTCATCATATTTGCCTTCTAAAATTTCTTTAAAACCACGAATTGTTTCTTTTATAGGTACATATTTCCCACTCATGCCAGTATAAGCTTCTGCAACATAAAATGGTTGTGAAAGAAATCTTTGAATTTTTCTTGCACGTGAAACTGTGAGTTTATCTTCATCAGAAAGTTCATCCATGCCTAAAATTGCGATAATATCTTGTAAGTCTTTATATCTTTGCAATGTTTGTTGTACTCCTCGTGCCACATCATAGTGCTCTTGACCAACTGTTTCTACTGCTAAAACCCTAGAGCTTGAAGCCAATGGATCAACTGCTGGATAAAGTCCTAGTGATGCAATCTGCCGAGAAAGAACTGTTGTAGCGTCTAAATGCGCAAAAGTTGTTGCCGGTGCCGGGTCTGTAATATCATCTGCCGGCACATAGACTGCCTGCACTGATGTTATAGAACCATTCTTTGTTGACGTAATTCTTTCTTGCAGTTCACCCATTTCTGTGGCGAGCGTTGGCTGATATCCAACTGCAGAAGGCATTCTACCAAGCAATGCAGAAACTTCTGAACCAGCTTGTGTAAATCTAAAAATATTATCTATAAAAAATAAAACATCTTGGTTTTGTTTGTCTCTAAAATATTCCGCCATAGTAAGCCCAGAAAGCCCTACACGCATTCTAGCTCCTGGCGGTTCATTCATCTGACCGTACACCATAGCTGTTTTTGAGATAACACCAGAATCTACCATATCATTATAAAGTTCGTTGCCTTCTCTTGTTCTTTCTCCAACACCCGCAAAAACAGAAATGCCGCCATGTTCTTTTGCTATATTATTTATTAGTTCCATAATGAGCACTGTTTTGCCTACCCCAGCACCACCAAACAGCCCAATTTTACCGCCTTTCGTGTAAGGTACCATTAAATCTATTACTTTAATACCTGTCTCTAAAATCTCTACACTTGTTTGTTGGTCTTTAAACTTTGGTGCCTTTGCATGAATAGCCCAACGCTCTTTGACTTTAGGTGCAGGTTTATTATCTATTGGCTCTCCTAATAAATTAAAAACTCTGCCCAATGTTTCTGGCCCTACTGGTACTGTAATTGGGCTTTCTAGATCCTTTGCATCCATTCCTCTTTTTAAGCCATCTGTTGAACTCATTGCCACACATCTAACTGTGTCATCTCCAATATGCTGAGCTACTTCTAAAATTATTTTTTCATCATTATTCTCAATTTCAACTGCACCCAGCAAATTTGGTAGACGCTCTTTTGAAAAACGAATATCTACAACTGGGCCAATAATTTGTGTTACTTTGCCCATATTTGCCATTAATAGTTACCCCCCTCTGTTATTCCTTTGCCGTATTGCCAGAGACAATCTCTATAATTTCATTAGTAATTGCTGCTTGACGAATACCATTATATACAAGAGATAAGTCTGCAATAATATCTTTTGCGTTGTTTGTTGCTGAATCCATAGCATTACTGCGTGCCGACTGTTCTGCTACAAAAGACTCAACAATAGCACTAAAAAGCATGCCAGCAAAATACTGCGGCACAATCGATTCAAATACCACTGCTGGTGATGGATCGTAATTTACTGCTGTTTTCTTTGTTTTTAACTCATCCACTTCATTAAATTTAAGTGGAAGCACTTTTTTTATCTCTGGTTCTTGCGAAAGTGTTGAAATGAAAGCAGTATAAGCTAGTTTTATTTTACCAATTTCTGATTTATTATAATGGTATAAAATCTTTGTAGCCATATGATAAGCTTTTTCTACAGTGATACTTTCTCCAACATTTTCATAACTTCCTAAAAGCTCGAACTTATTCTTTTTAAAGTAGTCTACTGCCATCTTACCAATTGGCAAAATTATAATGCTTTTATTTTTAGCTTCATTTAAAACTTTTTTGAAGATATTTATGTTATAGCCACCTGCAAGACCACGGTCACCACCAATTACAATAAACAGCTCTTTTTTGCCCGCATTTTTTTGAACATATTTTAAAGTATGAATATCGGTATCTTTGGCTATGTCCAACATGTTCTTTCTAATTTCCGCAAAAAATGGCGCAACCTGATTAAACCGCAGCTTCGCTTTTCTTAACTTAGATGCAGAAACCAGCTTCATGGCGTTCGTAATTTTCATTGTGCTTTCAACACTTTTAATGCGCCTCTTTATATCCTTCATGTTCTGCGCCAAATTGTTTCACCTTCTTCTAAACTAGTTCTACCTATTTACTCGCTAAAAACATATTTTTATATTCAGATATTGTTTTTTCTATACCATTAGCTACATCATCGGTTATCCCATCTACTTCTATTTGGTTTAGCAACTCCGTTTTATTTATCGCAGCATACTCAATGAGTCCATTTTTAAAATCTGCAACATCTTTTAACTCAATATCTTTTAAAAGATGATTTACCGCTGCATAAACAAGTATAACTTGGCAAGCAACATCAATCGGCGAATTATTACGTTGTTTTAGCACTTCAACTATCCGTTCCCCTTGAGCAATCTGGCGTTTTGTTGCCTCATCAAGATCCGTGCCAAATTGAGTAAATGCTTTGAGTTCTGTAAACTGTGAATATAAAAGTTTTAGTGGACCAGAAAGTTTTTTCATAGCTTTTATCTGTGCTTTACCTCCAACCCTAGAAACCGAAAGGCCAGGGTTAATTGCAGGTCTTATGCCAGACATAAATAATTCAGACTCTAGAAAAATCTGCCCATCTGTAATAGATATAACATTTGTAGGAATATATGCAGATATATCTCCCGCTTGTGTTTCAATAATTGGTAACGCCGTAATTGACCCCCCACCTTTTTCAGCGCTAAGCCTTGCCGCACGTTCAAGCAATCTAGAATGAAGATAAAACACATCACCCGGGTATGCTTCCCTGCCTGGCGGCCTTTTAAGCAGCAAAGAAATAGCTCTATATGCTACTGCATGTTTAGAAAGATCATCGTAAACACATAAAACATCCTTGCCTTGTTCCATAAAATATTCTGCCATCGCGCAGCCCGAATACGGTGCAATATACTGCAACGCACTCGATTCTGAAGCTGAAGCGTTAACTATAATTGTGTAATCTAGAGCTCCATTGCGACGTAAAGTTTCTACAACCTGGACAATTGTGGAATTCTTTTGCCCAATTGCAACATAGATGCAAATCATGTTTTTTCCTTTTTGGTTTACAATTGTATCTATCCCAATTGTAGTTTTTCCTGTTTGTCGATCTCCAATAATTAATTCACGCTGCCCACGACCTATTGGTATCATTGCATCTATGGCTGTAATCCCCGTTTGCAATGGAGTACCCACTGGTTCCCTTTCTATAATTCCTGCTGCTTTGTTTTCTATATTGCGCCACTGCTTTGAATCAACCGGCCCTACTCCATCTATTGGTTGCCCTAAAGCATTTACCACACGACCAATTAATTCTTCTCCAACTGGCACAGACACTATCCGCCCTGTTCTTTTTACTGTTGCTCCCTCTTTTATATTACCACATGAACCCAAAATAATTGCTCCAATTGTGTCCTCTTCTAGGTTCAAAGCCATCGCATTTGTACCATCTTCAAACTCTAATAACTCGCCAGACATACAATCCTCTAAACCATATATATTTGCTATTTCATCGCCTACGCTTATTACTGTTCCTACATCTAAAAACGATGACTTTTCGGAATAGTTTTTAATTTGATCCTTTATAATATTAGCTATTTCATCGGAATTTAATTGCATTTTCTCACCAACCTTTTTACCCCTCATATTTCTAAACTGTAAGTTTTTTCTCCAAATTTTTAAATTTGCCTCTTAAACTAGCATCAAACATTTTATCGTCATATTTTATAATCAACCCGCCAATAAGCGCAGGGTTAACAATCTCGATTAGATCAATTGCCATCTTTAACTTTTCCTTAAGCACATTTACAATTTTGTTTTTATTCTCCACACTAAGTTTTATTGCTGATATTACTGTCACTTGTTTTATATTTTTATAATTGTTGTATAACACTTTGAACTCACTAAAAATTTTTGGCAAGAACTGAATTCTATATTTATCAATCAATAGTTTTAAAAAATTAATTATATAAATGTTGAAGTCTGAACCAAAATCTTGATCTACCAATTTGAATTTTTCTTCTTTAGAAATCGAAAAATTAGCAAAAAACTTTTTTATATCGTTATTATTCTCAAAAATAGCGCACAAAACACTTAGTTGGGTATAAATGTCATCACAGCTTTTAGCTTCTTTTGCTAGTTCAAAAAGTGAATTGGCATATCGAAAAAATATTGTATTATTCATAGTTTTCCACCATTCTTTACAATGTAAGAAACAAAAATTATCTAACTTCTGTTTTTACATCATCTAATATTTTTTCTATTATCTCTTTATGGTCTTCCATTGTCATCTCTTTTTCTATTAACTTAGATGCCGTAATTAACACAACATCAGACACTTTATTAAAGGCTTCTCTTAACGATTCATCTTTTTCACGTTTGATCTGAGCCTGAGTCTTTTCAAGCAGTTCCATTGCCTTAACTTTAGCTTGCTCAACAATAGTATCTGCTCTACTTTGCGCCGCCTCCGTTGCATTTTTCAAAATTTCTGCCGCTTCGAGGCGTGCTTTTGTTAACAACTCTGTGTATTGTGCTTCTAAATTTTGTGCTTTTTTTTCTGCTTGTTCGGCCCTTAAATACATGTTTTTAACCTCGTTTTGGCGTTTTTCTATTATTCCTTTAATTGGTTTGAACAAAAATTTTTTAACTATTAAGAATATAATCAGCAAATTAAGCCATGTAAAAACAATATCTGGTACAGAAAAAGAGACTATGTCGTTTGTCAAGTTAATTTCCCCCTTCTAGGATATGAATATTGTTATGCTGGTTAAAATCCATAGCTGCCGGGAAATGAAAAAATTAAAAGAATAGCAATTACCAAAGAATATAAGCCTGTGGTTTCTGCCAAAGCACAACCCAAAACCAATGTACTAGTTATTGCTGATCTTGCCTCCGGCTGCCTGCCAACTGCTGCCACTGCCTGTCCTGCTGCATAACCTTCTCCTATTCCTGGGCCTAAGCCTGCAATCATTGAAATTCCTGCCCCCATTGCACATGCTGCTAGTACTATAGCTCTTTCCATAACTAAATCCTCCTAAATTTTATTTTTTATTCTTCTGTTTCCATAGCCTGACCTACAAATACCATAGTTAACATAATAAACACAAACGCCTGTATAAAACTGCCAAATAGATCAAAATAAAGTGATAAAACCGCCGGCAAACCTACTTTAAAAATTGGTACACTAGCCCCCAAATTATCTAAAATTGCCGTACTTAAAAATGTTAAAAATACTCCCACTAATGAACCTATTACGCAACCAACAAAAATGTTGCAAAAATGACGAATTGCCATAGAAATTGGTACTGCTACCTCTCCTATTATATTGAATGGCAACATAATAAACGCTGGAGACAAAAAACCTTTTAAATAACCTTTAATACCAAGTGTACGAATCTTGCTAATTTGAATTATCAAAAATACTATAGCTGCCCAACTAAAAGTAGTTGCTAAATCTGCTGTTGGTGGTCTAAGCCCCACTAAACTAGAAAGGCTACACATAATAGAAAGTAAAAAAAACGTACCGATATAAACTGTAAATTTATTTTCTGCTTTACCTGTATTTTCTTTTACTAAATTTTCTATAGAAAGTACAAATTTTTCTGCTAAGGCTTGCCTCCCGTTCGGTATCCTTTCTATTCGCCATGTGAAAACTTTAATTAGCACAAACAAAAACATAATTACAAGCCAAGTGTTCACAATTGTTTCGCTAACTTTAATTCCACCTAAAACAGGAATTGTAAATAAAATCTTTGCCCCCGTAATTTTCATCATCCTCCCCCCTTTCTATTAATAATATTATATATTAATACAAAATATAATTTTGGACCTAACATTGGAATAAAAAAAGCCCAACTACAAATAATTTTGCATTTAATTACTAATATAAAAACTAAACCAAAAACAAAATAACGTATTACATAGCTCTTGCGCATATAACGCCTGGCAAGTAAGTCCGATTTTTGTACCGCTTTGTAAGCTGAAATTGTAAGTGCCAAAAAATTAAAAAGCGAAACAATATTCCCTAAAAATAAACCTAAAACAATTGAAACACTAAAAAAATTTAAAAGCAATGCAATTAAAACGATTATTAAATTAAATATTCCCAAAGTAATGGTAATATTTATAAAATTTGATCTTGTTTCGTTTTTTATTGTTCTCACTTCCTGTTGTCTTTTTACCTTAACTATGCTGCCGTTTTTTCTTTATCTTCTTCCACCGTCACAATCTTGCCATCTTCTTCTGTAATCAATTCACCCTCACACTCATAAACAAAGTCAGAAGGTTCTGGCAGACCATGCGGCGGTTTTGGATTGTCATTTTTAATTAAATAAGCTTTATCCGCTAATTTTTTTGACGCAGGAAGTAACTTGCCTTGAACCACAAATTCCACTGTTTTGCAGTTTTTAGAATTTGTTTTACCGTATTTGTATGTACAAGTGGAAAGTGTGATTATTTTACTGCTTTTGCCAACTTGCACTGGGTAATTATAAAGTGATCTTTTCTTAGCTTCTGCTGCAACAACCTGTGCATAACTATATTTTTTGCCCTTAGGAATATTCACCGGTAATGACCCATCTCCACCTTTAACCGTTGTGCCATCCAAATTCATATAATCTGAGGAATAATAATTAAATGCTACTTTAGGGCTATATTTTCTAAAAGGCACCTCTGTTATATAAACCGCAAAAATCTGAAATACTAAATCTTGCTCGGGCAAAGATAAAAATATATATGGATGCTCATTTGCGAAATTAATCTCAAAATATTTCAATAGCTGAGAAAACATTGTGCGCGTTGCAGTGTCATCCCACATGTTGTGCCCCATTATAACTGTGTTACGTGAAAGTTTTTTCCTGGATTCAAAATTGCATTCTTTGAATGTAAATATGCTACCCTCTAGACGGTGTTTTTTGTCTTCTGAATGCCTAGAGTAATAAAACCCTTCACTGCCTGCCGCAGGGGTATAATCTTTTTGGCTTTGCATAACTGGATAATCTATATTAGTTCCTGGAATATTTATCCAACCAACTACATCTTCATATGCTCTCATCGCTTCTTTTAATTTTGGTTGCAGAATCGGTCTTTCTATCATATCTTCTATAAGTTCCGTGCTAATTTCTTCTTCATCATATTCACTCTTTTTAGGTTTACAACCGCTAAAACATGTACTAACTAAAGTAATCACTAAACTAAATACTAAAAGTCTTCTAAATTTTTTCATTAAGCCAAGCTCCGTTTCTTTTTATTCACTCAATTATATTTAAATTATATATAAAAAAATACTGAAATATATATAAAACACAAAATATAAAACTTACAAACGCCAAAATTGCTGACCATAAGCTAACTCCGCCAACAATTGGTATTAATTTTTGATAATTCTCATTCGAAATTTTTCGGCATTTAGCAATTTGATTATATACATGATTTTTGTAAATTTCATTAGCTAAAAAACCAGAAAAAAACATCATGACCAAAATTAATAACAAAAAAAACAGTACAATATTAGCTTTCTTTTTCAAATTAATAAAGTCAATATTGTTTAAATTATTAAGAATATTTACTTTCATAAATTCCAATAATTGGCTGAAAGTGGTGAATTCGTTAAAATCTGCCCCTAAATATTCAATTTTAGGCATCAAAATGGAATAAAAGCCTTTCAATTGTTTGCATATCATATAAACCAACATTAAAATTGCTACAAAAAACGCACTACCTGCTGCGTACATTTTTCTATAAAAATAATAAAAAACCGGACAAATAAACGCGCCAAAATTGAATTTTCTTTGACCTTTAAACGCTTTCTTAAAATAGTTAGTATTAAATATAATAAACGTATCGACTAATTTTTCTTCGTCTGCTGCCACCTCATTTGAATTAGCAGTCGGCTTTGCTCTTAAATCTAAATTGTTTAAAATTTGGGCCGCAGTTGTAGACTCTTTGCTATTTATTAATTGCTTATTGCAAAACTCACAAAATCCCCTACTCTTGAGGTTATTCTTGCCACAGTTATTGCATGTAATAACCTCTGCCGTATTATTGGTTGGAATGTAGCTATCTTTTGTGCCATGTTTTTCTGTAAAAATACATTCATTGCTATTGTTAAAACACTCTTTGTGGTATGGTACTCCGCATTCCGGACAAACCACCACCAATTCCTTTTCTTTAAATTCCTCCCCACACATTTGGCACTTTTGACCTTCAAACTTGTTCAAATTATCTTTCACCTCTTAATTAGTTATGTTCTGTTTTAAATACGCCATAATAAAGTCATCTAAATCCCCATTCATCACTGCAGAAATATTACCTGTTTCATAACCAGTACGGTGATCTTTAACCAAAGTATATGGCATAAACACATAAGAACGCATCTGGGAGCCCCATGCTATCTCTGCTTGGTTTCCTTTGATATCTTCTATATGTTCTAAATGCTCTCTTTCTTTTATTTTTATTAATTTAGAAGCTAATATACGCATTGCCATTTCTTTATTTTGATGTTGGCTACGTTCATTTTGGCAAGCTACAACAATGCCGGTTTTTATATGAGTTATCCTAACCGCAGATTCTGTTTTATTAACGTGTTGCCCCCCCGCGCCGCTTGCCCTAAATGTATCTATCTTTAAATCAGAATCTAATATTTTTATCTCTAACGACTCTTCTAACTCTGGTATTACTTCTAAAGAAGCAAATGATGTGTGCCGTCTGCCCGATGCGTCGAATGGTGATATTCTCACTAATCTGTGTACACCCATTTCTGACTTCAAAAAACCATAGGCATTTAAGCCTTGCACTAAAACAGATGCTGATTTAATTCCACATTCATCACCAGGTAGATAATTTAGCACTTTAATTTTAAACTCGTGGTCTGTGCACCACATAGAATACATACGATAAAGCATCTCTACCCAGTCTTCAGCCTCTGTTCCACCTGCACCTGCATGAAATGTTAAAATTGCATTATTGCGGTCATATTTCCCCACAAAGAGCATTTCTAATTTAAATTTGTTCAAAAGCTTCTCTTGAGTTTTTATATGCTGCAAAAGTTCTACTAAATTTGCCTCAGTTTGGCTCCCTTCAACAATCTCTAGTAGTACCTCCACCTCTTCTTGTTTTTCCTTTAAGGTTCCAAAATTATTTATCTTATATTTTAACATTTTAATATTGCAAAGCGCCTGCTGTGATTTTGACTTGTCATCCCAAAAGCCTGGGTCTGCCGCCTCAGCCTCTGCTGCTTGTAAATCTTCTTTTAAATTATTATACCCAATAATTTTTTCTAATTCTAAAAAATCATTTGCCAGATTAGCAGCCCTCACTTTTAGATCTTCTAACTGCAGCATCAATTCACTTCCTCAACCAATTTAGCTATTCTGTTTCTTGATTATAATTGGTTCTCTTACTATACATTATATCATAATAATTCTTGCTTTACTAGATCTCGGCAACATCTTCTTTAAAAGCATTTGTTACCTCTTTCCCCTCTGAATCTATTCTTTTTACAGAAAGCATCCTGTAACCATTTGCATCATCTTGCACAGTATAAACTTCGGTTATCGGTTTTTGGTTTTTCTCGTTATTTTCTTTTACATCAACTGAAAATTTCCATATAGAGTCTGATAGCTTTTCTATTCTTTTATTTTCATATACTCTATTTACAAAACCATAACTCGGGTATTCTGTACACTCATATATTGCATCTTTTTCATTATATTCATCTGATTCTTTATAGCTAAATGCCTCAATCCCAAGTAAATTTTTAGCAAAATACTGAACATCTGCCTCACTAATAACATATTTTTGCTTTTTATCGTCATATAAAAGCCCTTCTGGAGACATTGATTGCAAATAACGCGCTAAATTTAACACATATTTTTTTTCTAGCTCCTGCAAATTGTCAAAACTTGGAATCTTAGCGTCACTTAACATTTTTATTTTTTGGGACCACAAAGTATCTGCTTCCCAAATAGTAGGTTGATATTGTTCCGTGTTATAATATGGTTTTTCTTTGTTTTTTGCATCCGGCCAGGCCGTTTGCTTTTTTGTAGAACAATTTGTCAAAAATAATAGAAAAGATAAACATATAAAAGCAGCAAAAAACTTTGATGTTTTCATAAACAATATTCCTTCTCTCACAATATATTTAAAAATCCAAAATTACCATATCTTCCGAAAGATGTGTAAAATTAGAAATATCCTCTCTTGACCATTTACTAACCTCATTAACTTCTAACTTCAATAGATAATGCTTAAAATACTCCACTTCTTTCTCCATTTTGGCATTGCCAACTCTATGGCATATGTTTTGATTTTTGTGCAAAATCGCATGAGCAAGTTCATGCTTCATCTGAGTATTACTTACCATATGTATTATTTGCCTCCCTTTAATTAACTGATAAAATCCTTTAACACCTATTGGTAAGTCTGATATTAACACCATTATATTCAATCTTTCACATAAAATCCAAGGATCTGCTGTCTCATATTTTCCAACTAACTTATCTACTGTATACTTAATATTTTGTAAATCAGCCAATTCCATTTTTAAACGTTCTCTCCCGAACTCTTGCTCCTTTTTGCAGAACTACGTGTAGCCATTTCAGCACCTATCTTCATAGCATCTACAATTTTTCTTACATCATCATGTTCAAGTACCACTCCATTAAACATTAAGCCCTCTTGCTCAAGTAACGTGCGCTCAAAGCCATCTATAATTTTATTAAAATCATTGTTTTCATAACTAGATACT
>JBJEZM010000053.1:0-3241 GCA_051887395.1 Oscillospiraceae bacterium
AATAAATTCCCACCACCGCCTAACATTCTAGAAATAATAAATGTACTAACTGCTGGCACAAAAACCATGGTAACCCCACTAACCACACCCGGCATTGTGAGCGGAATGATTATTTTTGTAAAGATATAAAACCCACTCGATCCTAAATCTTGAGCTGCTTCAATAACACTAGGCTCAATTTTCTTCATTACAGAAACAAGTGGCAGTACCATAAACGGTAAATAATTATAAATCATACCAATTACTACTGCAATTTTAGTATTAATAATATTCACCGGTGAAAAACTTAAATAAATTAATAGTTTATTCAAAAGTCCATTCTTTTCAAGTATAGTCATCCATGCATAGGTACGTAATAAAAAGTTCATCCACATAGGTAACATCACAATCATCATTGTAATCTTGCCAGTTCTACCACCTATTCTAGATATAATATACGAAAAAGGATAAGCAATAATTAAAGAAATAAAAGTTGCAATGCTTGCCAACAAAATAGATTTAACAATAACAGAGAAATAGCGCCCTACATTAGATATGTTTAAAATAGTAAATTCACCAGAAGGTGTTGTTATTGCAAAAAAAATAACAATTAGTAAAGGGGCAACTGTAAACATACAAACCCAATAAATATATGGTAAAGAAAGTATTCTTAATTTCTTCATATCAAATCTCCATTTTTTTCATAATATGAATATCATTTGGATCAATATCTATCCCAACTAAAGAACCTATATCTTTTGGTAGTGTTGAATGTACAATCCAGCTGTACCCAGCTGAGTCCACTTTCATTTCATAGTGTACCCCTTTAAAAATAATACTTTCTACCACTCCCTCTAATCTTCCATTCTCTACCTCTAAAAGCTTTACATCTTCTGGTCTAATAACTACATCCACTTCCTCATTACAAGCAAATCCTTTATCTACACAAACAAAATCATGGCCTAAAAATCCTACCATATAATCTTTATACATAATGCCACTAATAATGTTGCTCTCACCAATAAAATCTGCAACAAAGGCATTTTGCGGTTCGTTATATATATCTATCGGCGACCCAATCTGCTGAATTTGCCCGCTATTCATAACTACCACTACATCAGACATAGTAAGCGCTTCTTCTTGGTCATGAGTTACATATACAAATGTAATTTCTAATTGCTGTTGAATATTTTTAAGCTCTGTTTGCATCTCTTTTCGCAGCTTTAGGTCCAGAGCCCCAAGTGGTTCATCTAGTAGTAGAATCTTAGGCCTATTAACCAAAGCTCTTGCAATTGCCACCCGTTGTTGTTGCCCTCCAGAAAGCCTTTCTATACCACGTTTTTCAAAACCCTTTAAATTCACTAACTCCAGCATTGCATCAACATTGCGTTCTATCTCTTTTTTAGAAAATTTGCGGATTTTAAGACCAAAAGCTATATTTTCAAATACATTAAGATGTGGAAATAGTGCATATTTTTGAAATACAGTATTAACTTTTCTTTTATATGGTGGTAAATCGGTTATATCTAAACTATTAAAAAATAATTTGCCAGATGTAGGCTTTTCAAAGCCACCGATAATTCTTAGAGTAGTTGTTTTGCCGCAACCAGAGGGTCCTAGCAAGGTTACAAATGATTTGTCATATATACGTAAATTTATTTTATTTAAAATTAATTCGCCATCAAATTCTGCGCAGATATCAAAAAGCCTTAAAATTACATTATTTTTCACTCAATCAATTCTCCCTTAAAAACAATAAAAAATCAGCTATAATTTTAACAGTTTTTTAGAAAAATATCAAGCTTTTTTTGCTATATATAATCAGCAACAGAAATTGTTCCCAATATACAACCAACAAATTGGGTTGTCATCATAATAATATTAATCTGCACTTCAGAATAGCCACTTAATTCAAAGTGATGATGTATGGGGCTCATTTTAAAAATTCGTTTCTTAGTAAAGTGGAAATATGTCATTTGAATAATAACTGAGAGGGTTTCTAGCACATAAACAATCCCAAAAAGTGCCAGCGCTACCTGCAAATTTAAGGAAAAAGCAATTGCAACTAGCATGCCTCCTAAAAATAGCGCGCCAATATCACCCATCATTACCATAGCAGGATAAAAGTTCCAAAATAAAAATCCAATGCATCCCCCTACTAAACTAATAGCCAAAATTGAACCTAACCAGTTCCCCAGCATCATTGCACAGGCTAAAAAGCCTAAAGCAGAAACACATGTTACACCAGAAGCTAATCCATCTAAGCCATCTGTAATATTAACCGCATTAATACATCCTAAAATAATGAATAAATAAACTGGGTAAATAGCCCAACCAATATTAACCTGCCCACAAAATGGTAACCATAAAATCCCACTGTGACCATTTAAAAAGCTAATTTGCAATATATAAGCAATGGCAACTAAAAATTGCAACCCAAACTTTTCACGTGCTCTTAAGCCTAAATTTTGTTTTTTAATAACCTTAATATAATCATCCATAAACCCAATAAGCGCAAACCCTAAAGCCATAAACAAATTTGCAAGCAGCATACTCAAATTAAGAGAATTTGTAGTTTCGCCAATTTTAAACTTTAGTAACACAAAGCCAACAATAGAAGCCGCCAGAATTCCTGCAATCATCATCAAACCACCCATTGTAGGTGTGCCAGACTTTTTTTCATGCCAAGTTGGCCCAATTTCTTTTGTTGTTTGTGCACATTTAATTCGTTTTAAAATAGGAATTAATTTCGTTCCCATAAAATATGTTATAAATAACGCCACAAAAAAACTAATCAACAAAATTATCTTGCACATATACATATAAACCACATCCCTTATTGTTTTTTTAATAAAATTAAATTTTTTTCTTAAAGATCAGCTGTTATCATAAAAAAGCGCTATTTTAAAATTATTTCGTTTGCAACTTCTTCAAGCTTCATATTTCTACTGCCTTTAATCCATACCACAGAACCAGGTTGTGTTATTTTTTCCAACTTTTTTATTAAATCCGCCTTTGTATCAAACCACATAGCCATGTTAATTCCAGCTTCTTGTGCCGCCTGAACTGTTAATTTAGACTTATTCCCAATGCAAAGTAAAAAATCAACATTCATTTTGGCCATAACCTCACCAATATCTCTATGTGCCATACCAGATATACTTCCTAATTCGTTCATATCTGCAAAAACAAATATCTTGTTACAATTTTTTGTTGTTGTGCACAAAGTTTTTACAGCTGCCTTCACCGAATCTGGGTTCGC
>JBJEZM010000054.1:0-3222 GCA_051887395.1 Oscillospiraceae bacterium
AAAATCTACACTTGCAAAGCATATGAATGGGATTATGTTGCCAACAGAGGGTGATGTTTTTGTATTTGGCAAAAATACAAAAGAAGAACAATATAATCTATTTATTAAAAAGAGTGTAGGCATGGTATTTCAGAACCCGGATAATCAGTTTGTTACTAGTGTTGTGGAAGAAGATATAGCATTTGCTCTTGAAAATTTGGGAATACCGTTTGATGAGATGCATGAGCGCGTTAAAATTGCACTAGAATGTGTTGGAATGTATAAATATAAAAATGCGTCTATTGAATCACTTTCTGGAGGGCAAAAACAAAAAATTGCAATTGCTGGGGCAATTGTTATGCAACCTCAATTTCTGGTTTTTGACGAACCCACATCGATGTTAGACCCGCAGAGTAGAGAAGAAATATGCTCGCTTTTAAAGCGTTTGAATGAGACAATGAATATAGGGATAGTTCTTATTACACAATTTATGGAAGAAGTAACTTTAGCAAAAAGAGTTATTGTTATGAATAATGGAAAAATAGCTAAAGATATATCTCCTAGCTGCTTGTTTGAGGATGTTGATTTTTTAGAATCAATGAATTTAAAAACACCACAAGTTGCATATTTTTGTTCAGAATTAAATAGATTAGGGGAGAGTATAAATCCTGGTATATTTGACCCAAAGGAATGTGCAGATGAACTTGCGGCGGCATTAAAGGGGGGAAGCTATGATACAATTCCATAATGTTACATATACATACAACTTTAATAAAGATGCTATAAAGAATATAAATCTTAAAGTCATGCCCGGGGAATTTTTAGCTATTATTGGTCAAACTGGTTCGGGGAAATCGACTTTAGTTGAGCATATGAATGGTTTAAAAAAACCAACGGTTGGGAAAGTTTTTGTGAATGGGCAAGATATTTGGCAAAAAAAGTTTGATATCACTAAGGTTAGGTTTAAAGTAGGATTAGTTTTTCAATATCCAGAGCATCAAATGTTTGAACAAGATGTTTTTTCTGAAATTGCTTTTGGTCTGCGCAATAATGGAATAGCAGAAGCCAAGATAGAATCTTTAATTTTTGAAGCGTTGAATTTCGTAGGTTTGCCGCATGATATACTTAATAGTTCCCCTTTTGATTTTTCTGGAGGGCAAAAAAGAAAAATTGCAATTGCCAGCACAATTGCAATGCAACCAGATGTTATTATACTAGATGAACCAACAGCAGGTTTAGATCCCTACAGTAGAGAATTATTGTTAAAGAAGTTTAAAGATTACAATAAAAATAAAGGTAAGACGGTTATTTTAGTTTCTCATAGCATGGAAGAAGTGGTACGATTTGCAGATAGAGTTATTGTTATGCATAACGGAGAGATTAAAATGAAGGGGGAACCTAGAAAGATTTTCACCAAAGTGGAAGAGTTAAATGAAATGGGGCTTGATGTGCCACAGATTTTGAAAATTTTTTTAGAACTAAAAAAATTAGGGTTCCCGGTCAGAGTTGATATTTATACGGTAGAAGAAGCAAAGCAAGAATTTTTTAGGCTAAAGAATTTGATGGAAGGTGAGGAAGGTTTTGTTAAATAATATGATGGTGGGGCAATTTTTTGCAGCAGATTCTATTATACATAAACTAGATCCACGTATAAAATTGCTACTTACTTTTGTTTATACTTTACTAATGTTTTTTATAGAAAATATGTTTATTTTTGCTTTTAACTTACTTGCAATTATTATGATTTATAAGTTGGCAAGAGTTCCATTGAAGATATTAATGAAAAGTGTAAAAAGAATGCTACCAATACTTTTGATTTCAGCTGGTATTAATATATTTTTAATACAAGGCGAAACTGTTTTTAAATTTTTAGGTATGAGTGTTACTAAACAGGGTTTGTGCATGGTAAGCACGATGATAGTTAGAATTATATGTTTAATTTCTGGAATGTTATTACTTTTGTATACAACATCACCGGCTGAATTAGTGGCGGCAATTGAAAAGATTCTAAAACCGTTAAAGATATTTAAAGTGTCGCCAGAAGAAATAGCTATAATGTTTTCCATAGCTTTACATTTTGTGCCAGTTTTATTGCTTGAAGCCGAAAGAATTATGAATGCTCAGAGGGCGCGTGGAGCGAAATTTGATTCTAAGCATTTAAAAGAAAAGTTAAAGGCTTATATAACAATTGTTATTCCGCTACTTATTTCTGCCTCAAACCGTGCAAGCGATTTAGCCATTGCGATGGAAAGCAGATGTTACCATGGAGGAGAAAGAAGAACGCGCTTTAAAATTTTGCACTATTCTGCTTACGATTTATATGCGCTTTTAGTTAGTTTGTTCTATGTTTTATTATTACTAATATTTAACAAGTTGGATTTTTTTAAAATTGCGATGTAAAAGGTTGTTTTATGAGGAATTTATTATTAAAAATATCATATAATGGCAGAAATTATCATGGGTATCAGATACAAAAAAATGCGGTTACTGTGCAAAAAGTGCTGCAGCAGAGAATTGAACAATTACTTAAGCATAAAATAGAACTTAAAGGTTGTTCTAGAACAGATACTGGTGTACATGCTAATGAATATTTTGTAAGTTTTAAAACAGAAAACAAAATACCATGCAATAGGTTTGTTTTGGGGCTAAATGCAATATTGCCAGCTGATATTGCAGCAAAAGATTGTGAAGAAAAATCATTGAGTTTTCATGCGCGTTATTCTGTAAAGAGCAAGGAGTATATATACAAACTTTTAAATAATAAATACCCAGATGCAATTAATAATGGCTTGATTTATTGGTATAAGTGGCCGCTTAATGTTACAAATTTAAACGATTTAGCGCAAAGTTTTGTGGGTACGCATAATTTCAAAGGGTTTTGTGCAGAACCTAATAGACAGACAGATTTTACGAGAACAATCTTTTATTTTGATGTTTTTAAAATAGATGATATAATATATTTTAGGGTAAGTGGGAATGGATTTTTGTATAAAATGGTTAGAATAATGGTAGGTACATTGATTGAGTATAGTAAAAAAAACAAAACCCAAAAGGAATTTGTACAGCTAATTGAGAGTAAAAAAAGAAGTTTATTTGCAAAACCTATGCCACCAGAGGGCTTATATCTAAATAAAGTAGTTTATTAATAGGCAGGTGATAAACCGATGGCCAAAAAAATCAGTGAATTCGAAACTATTAAGTTAAAAAGGAAACAAAAGCAAGTGTCGAAAAAAGTATTTTTAT
>JBJEZM010000055.1:0-3212 GCA_051887395.1 Oscillospiraceae bacterium
AAAGATTTAGAAAGGGAGAAATTTAGATTGGACAAAACAATTTATTTTGATAATGCAGCAACAACTCAAATCTCTTCAGAGGTTTTAAACAAAATGACGCCTTATTTAACAGGGGAGTACTTTAATCCATCTAGTTTATATAGCAAGGCACAGAAAGTTAAAAATGCTATAGAGGAAGCACGTAAAAATGTGGCAGATGCTCTTGGAGCGGATTCAAATGAAATTTATTTTACTTCTGGAGCTACAGAATCTAATAATTGGGCAATACATTCAATTGTTGAACAAAACAAGAAAAATGGCAAATTGTGTCATATTATAACAAGCAAAATTGAGCATCCTTCGGTGCTAAACGTTTTTAAAAAATTAGAAAGAGATGGTTTAGAGGTTTCGTATTTAAATGTAGATGCCGAAGGACGAGTGTCTCTGGACGAATTAGAAAAAACTATAAAGAGTAATACAGTTTTAGTTTCTGTGATGTATGCTAACAACGAAGTAGGCACGTTGCAACCTATCTCTGAATTAGGCGAAATTTGCCATAAACACAATGTAGTTTTTCATACGGATGCTGTACAAGCAATAGGCAATGTGAAAATTAATGTTTTACACCAAAATATAGACATGCTCTCGTTTTCTGGCCACAAATTTCATGCGCCAAAAGGTGTGGGAGCTCTTTATGTTAGGAAAGGTCTAAAAGTTGAAAATTTATTGTTTGGTGGAGGACAAGAAAGAGGCAAGCGAGCAGGTACAGAAAATGTGGCATCAATTGTGGGTTTAGGCTGTGCAATAGCAGAAGCAACAAAGGATATTGAAGCAAAAAACAAGCATTTGAAAGAGTTAAGAGAAATGTTATGGAGTGGTGTAAAAAAAATTCCTAAGGTTAAGTATAATGGTTCGCTAGAAAATGGTTTAACGGGAACACTTAATTTTTCTTTTGAAGGAATTGAGGGAGAGGGAATACTTTTATTGCTTAATTCCTATGGGATTTGCTGCTCTTCGGGTTCGGCGTGTACTTCTGGCTCTCTTGATCCTAGCCATGTGTTGTTAGCAATGGGGCTAGACCATGGGTTGGCACAAAGTTCAGTTAGAATTAGTTTATCTAAATATAATACATCAGAAGAAGTAGAAAAATTTTTAGAAGTAATAAATCCAATTGTTGAACGATTAAGAAAAATGTCACCAGTTTGGAATGAAAAAATATAATAATCTGAGCAAGGTGAGAAAGGAGAAATTTACTATGTATTCAGAAAAAGTAATGGACCATTTTATGAACCCACGTAATGTTGGCGAAATTGCAGATGCAGACGGTGTTGGCGAAGTAGGGAATACTGTTTGCGGAGACATTATGAAGATGTATTTAAAAATTAAAAACAACACAATAGTTGATGTTAAATTTAAAACATTCGGTTGTGGTGCAGCAGTTGCTACAAGTTCTATGGCGACGGAGTTAATTAAAGGCAAATCGATTGAGGATGCATTAAAATTAACAAACAAAGCGGTTATGGAAGCTTTGGATGGACTACCACCGCAAAAGATTCATTGTTCAGTTTTAGCAGAACAAGCAGTAAAATTGGCACTTACAGATTATTATAAAAAACGTGGAATAGACCCGGAACCTATTGTTGGGAAAATAGTTGATTGTGAAGGTTGCCATCACGGAAAAGAGAATTCTTAGAAAGGAAATAAATAGATATTTGTATATTTTGTGAGAGTGAATGATTATGTTTAAATTGAAACACTGCGAAAATAGAGCTCGGCTTGGAGTTTTTGAAACAGTACATGGCACAATAGAAACACCGACGTTTATGAATGTGGGTACTTGTGCAGCAATAAAAGGTGCTGTTGCTGCAAGCGATTTAAAAGATATAAATTGTCAGGTGATGCTGTGCAATACGTATCATTTACACGTTAGACCAGGGGATGAGCTGGTGCGTGATATGGGTGGGCTTCATAAATTTGCAGGTTGGGAAGGACCGATATTAACAGATAGCGGTGGATTTCAAGTGTTTTCTCTTGCCAAAGTTCGTGATATAAAAGAGGAAGGAGTATTATTTTCATCTCACGTTAATGGCAAAAAGATTATGATGACACCAGAAGAAAGTATGCAGATACAATCAAATTTAGGGTCAACTATAGCAATGGCATTTGATGAATGTGTAGGGTCTCCGGCAGAGTTTGATTATGTAAAGAAGTCAGTAGAGCGAACAACCAGGTGGCTTATACGTTGCAAGGAAGAACATGAAAGGCTTAATGCAATACACACCACGATTAACAAAAAACAGCTATTGTTTGGCATTAATCAGGGCACAATATTCCCACAGATTAGGGTTGAGCATATGAAAGCAATTGCAGCCCTTAACTTAGACGGTTATGCAATTGGTGGTTTAGCTGTGGGCGAAACGCATGAGGAGATGTACCAAACAATTTCTTTAGTAGAGCCATTTATGCCAAAAGAAAAACCGCGTTATTTAATGGGTGTTGGTACTCCAGCAAATATTATTGAGGGCGTTTTTAGAGGAGTTGACCTATTTGACTGTGTTATGCCGAGCAGAAATGCAAGGCATGGGCATTTGTTTACTAAAAATGGCGTGATTAATATATTCAACCAAAAATACACAAAAGATGAGCAACCGATTGATGTTAATTGCAATTGCCCAACCTGCCAAACAGCATCTAGGGCTTATATTAGGCATTTATTTTTAGCTAAAGAGATGCTTGGAATGAGATTGGCAGTTTTGCATAATTTAGATTTTTATAATTGTTTAATGCAAGAGATTCGGGAGGCAATAAGGAACAATTATTTGGGGCAATATAGAGCAGAAAACGTTGAAAAGCTTTCTAGGAGAATATAATGTGGAGTTTGTAGTTCGTAGGTTTGAGCCAAGAGATACAAAAAGTTTGGCAAGTTTAGAGAAAGAGTGTTTTTCTAGACCGTGGAGTGAAGGAAGTCTTTTAACTGAATTTAGCAAACGAAATTCGTTTTGTTTTGTGGCAATATCTTTACAGAATTCTAAGATAATTGGTTATATTGGTTGTTATTATGTGTTAGATGAATGCTACATAACGAACTTAGCGGTTAGTTTTCTAGCTCGTGGCCAAGGTGTGGGCAGGGCACTTGTGGAAGAAGTGCTAAAAGAAGCAATACAACGGAATTTTGCATTTGTAACATTAGAAGTACGAGCTTCTACTATTGTAGCTATTAATTTATACAAACG
>JBJEZM010000056.1:0-12873 GCA_051887395.1 Oscillospiraceae bacterium
TAAAATGTCTGTAGTAGATTTAGCATTAACTATTATTCCAACATCCAATTTCATGTTCTGCACTAACTCCGCAGAATGGATTATACCAAAGTCTTCACTCCTGCCAACTTTAAAAAGCAAAAGCATCGTAAGAAGCTGCTCAAGTTCAAAGTCTAGCCAGAATAATTTGAAAAAGCTGTCAGAAAAATTATTAACATACTTCAATAACTTTTTATATTCCATAATTCTAGCGGCTTTAAACAGCCCTTCCAGCTCATCGCACCTTATCGAGCTAGCATCGACCCCCTGCAAAACCGCATTAAAATGAGTTTCCTTAAGGTAAACCACAATATCAGATACATATTTCTTTTTTAGCAACTCATCATAATCTTGCGGAGTTAAACGCCTGCTATTAATTACCTTCATTTTTGTGACTAAAACATTGCTGCATAAATTTTCAAGCAATTTCGTCACCTCTTTATAATGCGCTGCAAAATATCATTAACCCAAGTTGCGCGATTTCTCTCTTCATTTTCTGCCATTTTTTTCGCTAAATTTTCATATTTCGCACATAAACCATCAATAATCTTTGCTGTTTCTGCTTTAGATTTCAAATATAATTCTTTTTTCTTTTCAAGGAACATATCATCATACTGTTTTGCAAGATCCATCTTTTCTTTGTTTGTACGCTCAATGATCTCACAAGCTTTCTTATTTGCTTGTGAGATCACTTCAACGGCTTTTGTGTCTATCTCTTTAATCCTGGCAAACACAACAAACCACTTCCCAGTTTAATAATTTGGTGGACGATAAAGGACTCGAACCTTTGACCCTCTGCACGTCAAGCAGATGCTCTACCAACTGAGCTAATCGTCCTCTTACAACACACAGTTTCATTATACAACATAAGAATTCAAAAAGCAATTGTATTTTATAAAATTTCAAAAAAAATTCATAATAAATGGTCTTGTCAATTTATTTCAATAGAATAGAACGACAGAGAATAGAACGACAAGACCGTTTACTCAATATTACTATAAGCTGTCATCTTTGCTTTTCGTTAACACTCACACCAATACATCTGCCCTCTATTTTTGCAAAAGCATTCACAATAGTTCTAATTGCTGCAATTGTAAAACCATTCTTTCCAATAATCCGTGCAACATCTGCTTTATCCACAAAAATTCCAATATGCGTATCATTAAGTGTAATTCTCACTTCATATGGTTTTTCTGCAATCCCATCAACTATTGCTTCAACCAACTGCCTTAACGCCATAAAACATCACCTTCAACTAAAAGAATTACCCTTGTTTTTTCAACAAAATTTTTACTGTATCTGTAGGCTGTGCTCCGTTCTTAATCCAATAGTTAGCTCTTTCGCTATCGATCTTAATCACTGCCGGGCTCTTGTTAGGGTCATAATATCCAATTTCTTCAATAAATTTCCCATCTCGTGGCGAGCGTACATCAGCAACAACAATTCTATAAAAAGGGTTCTTTTTTGCACCAATTCTTTTAAGTCTAATTTTTACCATAATAAATCTCTCCCATATCTTTCAAATTTAAAATAAAATAATTTTATTTATGTTTCTTTTTTTGTCTTTTCAGTCTATCAAAGCGTTTCATCGTTTCATTTATCGCTTCAAGCTTTTTAAGCAGCCCATTAATATCTTCAACTTTCTGCCCGCTACCTTTAGCAATTCGTTTTTTTCTGCTCGCATTTAAAATAGATGGTGTAGCTCGTTCTTGTGGTGTCATAGAATATATAATTGCTTCCATTCTAACCAGTTCTTTCTCTCCCTGCTCCATCTGCTCATCCGTCACCTTTTTCCCAATACCCGGCAACATCGAAGCTAAACTTTTAAGCGAGCCCAACTTTTTTATAATTCCCATCTGTGAAAGAAAAAAATTCAAATCAAATCTGCCCTTTGCTAAGTTTTTTTCCATCTTCCGCTTTTGCTCCGCATCAAAAGTCGCCTCTGCTCTTTCAATAAAAGAAAGTACATCTCCCATTCCTAAAATCCTAGAGGCCATCCTATCTGGAAAGAACTCTTCTAAATCTTCTAACTTTTCTCCTACACCAATAAACTTGATCGGCTTCTTGGTCACTGCCGCCACAGAAACTGCCACCCCACCACGAGCATCGCTGTCCAGTTTAGTAAGCACCACACCATCCACGCCGATCAGTTCATCAAACTTTTGCGCCACATTCACAGCATCTTGCCCGATCATAGCATCAACAACAAGCAATGTCTCATTAACCGTAACAACCTTTTTAATTCGCTCCAGCTCATCCATCAAACTTTCATCAATATGCAACCTACCAGCTGTATCTAAAATCACAACGTCATAGCCATTATCTTTTGCATATTTAACACTGTGCTTAGCAATTTCAACTGGATTTTTCTTACCTTCTTCAAACACAAAAACTTTTGCTCTTTCTCCCGCAAGCTTTAGCTGTTCAATTGCAGCCGGCCTGTAAATATCACACGCCACAAGCATCGGCCTACGCCCTTTAGCCTTTAAATTGTAAGCTACTTTTGCACTGTGTGTAGTTTTCCCACTACCTTGCAATCCACACATCATAATAACTGTAGACCCACCAACTGTAAATTTGATTTTTTCGTTTTTAGCACCTAAAAGCTTTATAAGCTCTGCATTCACAATTTTCACAACCTGCTGTCCTGGTGTTAAACTTTTCAAAACTTCTTGGCTAATAGCAAGTTCCTGCACCTGTGCAATAAAATCACGCACAACATTAAAATTAACATCTGCTTCCAAAAGCGCTAGTTTAATTTCTCGCATAGCATTCTTAACATCCTGCTCGCTCAGCTTTCCTTTAGAGCGCAAGACTTTAAATGCCGCAGAAATTTTATCAGATAACTTTTCAAAAATCACAACAGTAACATCACCTCAGTTCACTTGTTTATCAATCAGTTCATTAACAAGCACAGAGATATTTTCCATCTGTTTTGTAATTTCTGCCGAAAACAGATACTTTTGATTATAATCTATCACAGAATTAACTACTTCAGCAATTTTTTTACACTGCATTTGCAGATCTGCAAACTTTTCATTCAGGTGGAGTTTTTCTTCAAAATAAGATAAACCGCCCTCTCCTTTTTTCACATGATCCCGCACACCTTGACGCGTTATCTTCATAATATCCGAAATTTCTCCCAACGAAAGATCCTCATTATAATAAAAATTAATTGCCTCATTTTGTTTATCTGTTAATAGTGCACCATAAAAATCCAAAAGGTTCGACATATTCAAATCTTTAGCCATTATTTCGTTCCAACCTTCCTCCATGCATCGCTTAGGTAAAGTCTGCAAGCTTTACTTAACTTATTATATAATATTTTATCTTGTTTGTCAAGCAATTATCTTTACAATCCCCTACTTTATTTTAAATATCACTTTCATAAACACATTTAATATAAAATCCTCATTGTGTTTTTAAGTTAAACCTATAAAATCAATTGATAATTTTGTATTTATTTGATATTATATTAATAAAAATTAAGAGGTGTTTGTGTGAAGAAACAAGTAAAAACATTATTACACTTCTGGTTATTGCAACCCCAGCGGGTTCAATCTATTTCACCATAAATCATGCAAAAAATCATATTCAAAATGCAATAAACAACACAATTCAAAAAGAAGATAAAAACATACCGCTAGTTGCTACTTTGGAAGAAAACACACAAAAAGAAGCCACTCCACAAGATCCAAACAAAGATTCACAAAACAATAGTCAAACTCCACCACAAAAACCTAATGAAAACAAACTAGACAATAACAACTCGCCAAACCATTCTGCTTCAAACATAAAGCTCACTTTTGGTTATTATATTCTGTTTATCGCAGAAAGCTTTTATCCTCTCTTCGGCTTTAATTTATTTAATTCTGTCCAATCTCAGCAAAAAATATCTAACATTTTTTTCTTTTATTTTCCCAACAATAATTGTAGCCGTCTTTTTTTATATTAAATGTTTATATAACAAATAATTACTTTTTAAATTCAAAACAGCTGAATATATCCAACATAAATAATAGTCCATCAACAACAGCTGCAATACAAATAGATAACGAAGAAAAAACACTCACAGGTAAATACACAACAACCGCCAACGATGAAAGTATTGTCTTGATAAAAAATAGCGGTAACCTAACTTTAAGCAACGCGGTAGCAACTAAAACCGCAAGAGATAGTTCCAATACCAAAAATTCTGAATTTTATGGCATCAACGCCGGAATTCTTGTAACAGCCGATTCAACTGCAAACATAAATAACACTCAAATATCAACCAACGCTAAAGGCAGTAACGCAGTTTTTTCAACCGGCACAGATTTAAAAATATATTTAACCAACACCAAAATCAGTACCACAGGCGCTGGCTCCGCCAGAGGCCTCGGTGCTACTTACGGCGGATATATCGACGCAGATAATATTACAATAAACACACCAGGTAATTCCTGCGCCACACTTGCCCACAGGCCGCGGGGAAGGAACTATAATTGCAAAAAATTCAGCACTCACAACCAATGCGTTGGTTCTCCTGTCATCTATTCCACATGTGATATAAGTATCTACAATACAAAAGGTACAACTAATAATTCTCAGTTAGTGGTAATAGAGGGTAAAAATAGTGCCACAGTAGAAGATCCTGAACTAAAATGCAGCAGCAAAAGCAATAGAAACAACGTAGATAACTGTAGAATTATGGTATGCCAAAGTATGTCTGGCGACGCTAATCAAGGCATCGGAACCCTAAATATCAAAAACTCTACATTAGAAATTAATTCGGATTCCCACTACTATAACACTGCTCCATTTTTCTTCATAACCAACACAAAAGGTATAATCAACCTCCAGAACAGTGCACTAAAATACAGCAGCAATATTTTAATGAATATACAATGAACTAATGAATGGGGCCGTTCCGGTCAAAACGACGGAAATGTAACTTTAAACACCTCATCACAAAGCTTAACTGGAGATATAAAAATGGATAATATAAGCACACTTCAAATTAACCTAAATAATTCTAGTACATTTAATGGTGCAATAAATAACCAAAATACTGCAAAAAACATCGCTTTAAATATAGAAACTTTAACCGAAGACTCTTACTTGTCCAACCTAACCGATGAAGATAGTTCTTATAAAAATATCAATTTTAACGGATATAAATTATATGTAAATGGAACCCTTGTCAACTAAATATTGTCCAAAAACTACATAGAACATTCTCATCTCCAAATTGTTTATTTGACATAAAATGTATAGTTATGCTATTATAAGTAATAAATATTCATAATATTAGTTGTTTTTTAATAAGGAGTAAATACTATGCAGATTACTTTTAAAAAAGTTTTAATCTTCGGTATGTTTTTTGCTTCTGCATTCCAAAATATACATTTACCAAAACAGTAGTCTCACATTTCGAAGATTTCACATCTACCGACCAAAAATATGTATTATACGAAAATCTACAAATTTTAGATCCCACAAAGTTGCTAAATCAAGGCGAATAACATATACCCCAATCCTCATCCGCAAACCCTCTCACGGTGCAGAGCTTGAAATTAGCCGTATAACATATCACGTTCATGGCGTCACAGAACTGCGTGTCACTATCTTGCATAAACTAGGTACATTCGCCACACAACAAACCGACCATTTCGCCGAACAAGAATATCCATATAAATTAGGTGGCAATGCAGATCCTGCTTATAATGTCTACTATTCTTCCAAAGATGATACTTTATACCTTAACCACCGTAATGAAACTTGGCTTGAATGCATATTCGATAACCCCACTAGAGCATTTTGTTTTCGTAGAACCGACAAAACTTTTAACAAACAAGATCTCGGCTCTGTTTTAAGCTTTTACGGCATCAATGTCTACACCAGCTTCAATAATACTTCAAACTGATCTTAAAATGTTCAATCACAAAAGAGCCAAACCGAATTCAAATTTTTGCAGATATAAACCAACCAGATTATTACAAAGAAACCATCACATTTTCTATACCTCAAAACGCAGACATTATTAAAATTGTGTTTTCAAGATATAAACCAATATAAAGATAGCGATGGTGAACAACACAACATTCCAACAGATGATACACTAAACTCCGTGTTAATCAGCTCAATAGAATTTGTAGGTGAAAATATTGATTTTTCTAATTATAACTATCAAGATGACGTTACCGAGATGAAAAACCTAGAATTAATAAAAATAAAAGAAAACCTTGCCCAAAAGGCAACAAAATCTAAAGTAAATAAAAACAAATCTAAAAAAAGAGAACAACCAAAGGTAGAAAAAATTGTCAATATCGAAAAATACATCCATGAATATACAATAAACCATATAAACCAAGCTCCTGCCCCAAGGCCAGATATAATTATGGTCAGCCCAGACACTTCAGAAGCAATATTTAAAGAAGAACCAACTCCACCGCAAAATATCTCCGCCGCCATACAATAGCAAGAAGCGAACTCAAACAACTCAATTCGTATCCCAAAATGAGGAATACAAAACTAAACCAGCATCACAAAAATCAAAAAAATCAGCAGCTGCTAAAACTAAAAAAATAAAAGGGGAGTCTACTAAACAAAAGAATAAAAATAAATCAAAAAAACTTAGCAAAAAGCGCAAAAATAAAAAAGATAAAGAATATTTCGATTTCCCCAAATCCACAGACTCTCAAGCTGCCGAATTCACTCCCAAACAATCAAAAACTCTCGGCTATTTTTATATATGCTCCGTTATCTTTGTGCTGCTGTTTTCCATGTTTCATGAAACCATTGTAAAGCTCTTCAGTCATCTATCCCTAAAAAAACTTAAATTTATAAATTTTAATAAAAAGAGGTGAGCAGATTAATAAATCGTCTAATGTTTTAACACTATAATAAGGTAGATTAAAAAAAGTCTCGCGGTATTTTTATTTGCCAGTTTAGCTTTTTGTTGTACCAATTCCACTTTTGCCGTGCGAACTGCAAAACATAAAGACAATAAACTCACTTCACATATAACTAGAACGTACGTTACCTATGTATTAATGCATGAGTACGAAATAGAAGCAGTCGATCTCGGCATCTACCTTGATGATGTACTAACAATAAAAAAAGATGTTGGCTCACTTGAATACGATATAACCACAACACTTCAAAAATTAGTTGCTGTATATAGTGATGTTGCCGTGCATACAATCACAGCTAGCTCCGAAGTTGGTGTAGCAAGTCCAATAATAGCGGGCACCGTGCGAGTTCTTAGTCTGCCAGTATTAAAAGCGCTGTGTAGCGCAGCAATAAGGGGCATAACAAATATTCAACTCAAAAAAATCATGCCACAAGTTCAAAACGGCATACGTATTAAGGTCTACTACAACGGCGGCCAGGATTAAGAATGCCACTGCAGTAATCCTCTAGTTTGTAAAGCGTCACCGTAAAAGAGATTATTATCCAACCACCCAAGTAGTTCTAGAGCATATTAAAAATTATTTTTAAATAGTCAATAAAAATAAATTTGGAGCATCAAAAATGAACAAAAAAGAAAAAAATAAAACACTAAACCGCAAGAGAAAACTCTTAAAAACCGTACTTTTAGATTTTTTCGAAACGTATTAAAATTCAGCGACATAAACTCCTGTTCCGTTATACTATGTCTTGCTCAATTTTTAAGCTGTCTCTTAAACTACTCTAAAAAAGAAGGAACTGGTACATACGGTGAATACGACTACAAAAACACGGTCAACTTGTGTTCATAACAAAAGATACAAACCAAATAAACACCTAGGAATTATCCCGAGGTGTTTGTTTTAACGCATAAACTAAGCCTATTCAAACAAAATTCAGCTTTAAAGCTTTCCAGACATTTAAAACCCTCTTTAATTCTTTTAAATTATCCTTTTTATTTTCTAGCTTAATAACTAACTTCCTGCCAGATCTACTCTGCTCCAATGTAATCCCTTTAATACTTTTTAGCAGCAATTCCAATTCACCGTCCGTAAATTCAGAGCACAACAAATCTATTTTGTTTCCTCGCTGCTTAATTTCCACAATACCTAACCCACTCGCCATCCTTCTCACCAAAACCACACTCAATAGATTCTCCACAGAGCTAGGCAACCTTCCATATACATCACGCAGATCTTCTCGTAACTCGTCAGCCTCTGCCACACTTTTAATCGCTGCTATTTTTTTATAAATACTCAGCTTTGTAGATATATTTTTAACGTATTCATCTGGAATAAATGCAGTAACATCAATATCAACTGAGCAATCCTCAAAACTTTCCACTTCTTCCCCAGATTCAAACATCAACGCTTCATTTAATAGCTTCATATACATGTCATAGCCAACCAAATCAATCTTGCCATGCTGAACATCGCCTAAAATATTCCCCGCCCCACGAATTTCCAAATCCCGCATAGCGATCTTAAACCCAGCCCCAAACTGCGCAAACTCTTTAATCGTATCCAAACGTTTCTGCGCAACTTCAGAAAGCACTCTATCTTTTTTAAATAAAAAATAAGCATAACTCCTGCGGCTAGAGCGCCCAACCCGGCCTCTTAATTGATGCAATTGTGAAAGACCTAAATTCTGCGCATCTTCAATAATCAGCGTATTGCAGTTAGGAATATCAACACCAGTTTCAATAATCGTGGTGCAAACTAAAATATCAGCCTTCCCAGCCAATAACAAATTCCAAGAATTCGTAATTTCCCCATGGCTCATTTGCCCATGAGCAACAATAATACGGGCACCACTTCCCATCAAATTTTGTAGCTTTTGCGCCGTTTCATATATCGAATCCACTCTGTTGTGCACATAAAATACCTGCCCACCACGCCTTAGCTCATTCTTAATTGCTTCTTTAATAGCCAATTCGTCATATTCAAGCACCTGTGTCTGCACCAGCAACCTGTTCAGCGGTGGAGTATCAATCACCGAAATATCTTTAATGCCCATCATCGCCATATTAAGTGTTCTTGGAATAGGCGTAGCAGAAATAGATAAACAATCCACATTTTTCTTAAGCTCTTTAATATGCTCCTTGTGCCGCACACCAAAACGCTGCTCCTCATCAATAATCATAAGACCAACATCAGCAAATTCCACATCTTTTTGGAATAACCTGTGCGTACCTATAACAATATCCACTTCACCATTTTTCAGCTTTTTAAGAATTTCTTTTTGCTCTTTTGGAGTTTTAAACCGTGAAAGTAATGCAATACTTATCGGAAATTGACTAAAACGATCAAGCGCTGTGTTGTAATGCTGCCAAGCTAAAATCGTTGTCGGTACAATTATCGCAACCTGCTTAGAATCCATCACACATTTAAATGCTGCCCTAAAAGCTATCTCTGTCTTTCCCACTCCAACATCACCGCAAAGTATCCTGTCCATTGGCCTTGGCGCCTCCATATCTTTCTTCACTTCGGCAATGCACCTTAACTGGTCAGGAGTTTCCTCGTACCCAAAAGACTGCTCAAATTCATTTTGCCACTCCCCATCAGCAGAGAACGCAAACCCGGCAACGTTCATTCTTTTGGCATAAAGTAGCGCTAATTCTCTTGCCAACTTGCTAACTTCTTTTTTAGCTTTAAAGCGCGTCTGCTGCCAACCTTTTCCGTTTAATCGATTCTTTTTAATATTTTTTGAACTACCTAAATATTTAGCTAACATATCAAGCTGAGTTGCCGGCAAGAATAAAATATCTGTTCCTTCATATTCAATTTTAATAAAATCCTTCTTCACCGAATCAATCTCAATCTGCTCAATTCCAGCAAACATTCCAATTCCATGATTTGTGTGCACCACATAATTCCCAACATTCAAATCAACCAAGCTTTGCAATGGTGCAATTTTTTTTAGCCGGCCTGTTTCTTTAAATAACGCACCATTTTCAAAATTTTGCGGGTAGGTTAACACTGCAATTTTGCCATAATCATCACGCACCCCGCAAGAAAGCCCATTGCTTAAAACCCAAACATCTAAATCACTTGGCAACTCGCCTGCGGCACTAGCCAAACCGACCTTAATGCCTTTAGATTTTAAAAAATTTGCTAGAGCTTCCGCATTTTTCTTGTTCCTTGTGCAGATTGCACAACTAAAATTTTCTTTCAAAAATACCTCAATTTCTTTCAAAATTTGCGCAAAATTCACTCTAATTGGAGATAAATTTACACTTTTTTGGTGTTTTTTTGCATCAGTTTTAACCAGCGAACTTTCTTCGTCAAAATGCTCAAAAACTGTTTTATGCCAATTTGAACTTGTTAATTTTTCAGTTAAATTTCGCCATCCAATGCCAATTTCTGCTTGCAATCTCAAAATCCCTTCTGCTTTTAAATCAGCTAATAAATTTTTCTCCTCCAACTCAGCTTGTTCCGCTTTTTCTGCTACTTTGTTACTTTCACAAATAAAAAGCTCGCAAACTTCACCCATATAACCAAGCAAAGTCTCTTTTTTATCATAAATCATGTTAAAATATCGGTCACTTAAGCTAAACTCAAGGCCACTTTCTAACCGCTTTATATCTTCACTAAGCCCTAAAATAGGCTGCCGTTCATTAACTTCCTTTAAGCTCTCAAGCAGCTTCTCCGGTGCATAAATAGCTTCTTTAACCGGCAACACTTCCAGTTTTTCTTTTGTTGCTTCTCTGCGGTTTGTTAATACATTCAATTCAAAAATGTTTTCTATTCTATCGCCAAAAAACTCAATTCTCACCGGTTTTTTTTCGCTAGGTGAATATATATCTACAATACCGCCTCTAACTGCAAATTGCCCCGGCACCTCCACAAATTCGCAGGCCAAATATCCAAGTTTGCAAAGCCTTTGAGTGAGCTGCAAAATACTTATCTCATCGTTTTTGCGCAGGCAAAAAGAGTTTTCCGTCAAAACTTTTTTCGGCATAACAAACTGCTGCGTTGCTTCTGGCGTGGCAATAACCGCTTTGCAATCACCATTTTTAAGTTTATTTAAAACTGCAATTCTTGTAATTTCATATTCATTATTTTGGGCTAAAATCGGTAAAAAGTTAAAATCACGGCTCGGGAACAGAACCGCAATTTCAATACCCATAATCTCATTTATATCTCTAACCAGTTTTGCGCCCACACTTTCATCTTCCACCAAAACTAAAGCTGTTTTGCCTTCTTTTGCTACCTTTGCAATAGCACAGGCTTGCGTCAGCGTGCTGGCATTCACTACTCCCAAAGAGTTCACTTTAGGCCAATCAGCTATTTTAAAACCCAAACTTAAAAATTCCAAAAACGTCATTAACTAAATTCTCCCTAATTTTGCCCTTTTATATTGCTATTATAGTTGTTCATTGCCACATTAACTCCATTATTTATTATATCTATTATTGCTTCCGCTGCATCAGGTAACGAACTCTCAACTGTTTTTAGTTCATCTTCATTAAACCTTTGTAAAACCCAATCCGCTAAGTTCATCTCTTTTAAAGGCTTTGCTCCCACACCATATTTTAGCCTAACAAATTCTTGTGAATCTAAAAAATCAATTATACTCGTTATGCCATTATGCCCCCCTGCAGAGCCACCTTGTTTTATTTTAAAGCACCCTAAAGGTAACGTTATATCATCGTGTGCAACTATTACATTTTGAGAAGAAACATTATAATATTTTGCAAATTGGCCCACCGCCATGCCAGAATTGTTCATAAAAGTTTGAGGTTTTAGCAAAATAATTGTTGCATGTGCTACTTTGAATTTTGCATACAGTGCATTAAACTTGGTACTCTTAAGTTCTATTCCTAATTTCCTGCATAACGTATCAATAATTTCAAAGCCCACATTATGCCTTGTGTTTTTGTAGCCCACTCCTGGGTTGCCAAGCCCTGCCACAATTAGTTTTTGTTCCGATTTTTTAAATATCTTCAGCATAAATTTCTCCCGTTAAATCTGCAAATTTCTACTCATACATCTATATTACTACCACATGATTATCTTTATAGAGTATTCTATTTAAAACTCGTGTATATACAAACGATACCAAAGCGCCATATAGTGTAGAGGTTATCTCTTTATACACAATCGCAGAAAGCCCTATAACTGTCACATCAAAATAGAGCATTATTGTCCCAACTTTAACCTTAGGGTATTTTAACTTTATAAGCATAGAAACAATATCTGAACCGCCACTTGTGCTACCACTTTTAAATATACACCCTAAACCTATTCCACTCAAAACCGCACCACATACACAAAAGATCAATCTGTTTCCGCAAAATGTGGGTAAAATTTTTCCAAAGAGATTTGAGGTTAATGCAATTGTTATTATTGTAAAAGTGCTTTTTATACAAAATTCTTTGCTTAAGTATATAAACGCAAGTATTAAAAGCGGTACATTTATTAAAAATAAAAACGAACCTAAGTCATTTCTAGCAAGAATATACCCAATTAAACTGGCAATTCCTGCAAAACCACCAAGCCCTGCTTTATTTGGGAATATAAAGCAGCGCCAACCTATAGCAAACAATATAATGCCAGTAAAATCTAATGCTAAATATTTTAAAACTGCTACTATTTTTTTCTTCATTGTTATTCTCCTGGCTCTTTTTCATTACATTCATCTAAATAAGCATAAATATAATCAAATATTTCTTTTATTCTGGCATAATCTTCGTTTAAATATAAATAGCCAAACAAAGCCTCTAACCCTGTAGCCTTTTTATACTCTATTGGGCTAGCATTTTTTGGACAGCTATTAATTTTATGATTCCTGCCCCGCTTTAAAATGCTATATTCCTGCTCTGTTAACTTGGTTTTGAGCACGTTATAAGCCACTGCCTGAGCTTTGGCGCAAACTTTTTTTACTGCGTTTTGATGCAACGCAATTGATGGCATGTTGGTATTT
>JBJEZM010000057.1:0-3165 GCA_051887395.1 Oscillospiraceae bacterium
CAATAACTACAATATGTTTGCCTGTTATTTTAATGTTATAGTAATTTAATATATTAATGCAGGCTTGTGCAGTGCAAGGAGCGAAGCCCAAATTATTATCTAAAATATCAGTAAAGACCGCAGAAAGGGATGTTAAAGTAATTCCATCTACATCTTTTTGTGGTTTTAATAAAGTTCGCATTTTGTTTATATCTATATTTTTAGGTATTGGTTGGAATAATAGGCAGCCATGAATAGAGTTATTTTTATTTATTTGTTCGATCTGCTCACATAGTTGTGTTGTTGATGTATCATGCGGCATATTTATAACTCTTAAAGTTATACCCAATGCCGAGCATTCTTTTTTTATTGTGTTTTGGTAAGCCAAATCTGAGTTGTTTGGTGTTATTGCAATTACAGAAAGTGTAGGTTCTATGCCAGCCTTTTTGAGCGTTTGCACCAGTGTTTGTGTGTTTTTATTTATAGAGTTAGCGACATTTGCACCTTTTAGTATGATGGGCATTTATTATCTCTCCTCTAATAATTGGTTTTTAATTTGAAAAAATAATTGTTGAGACCTAGCACAAAAAATACTTAATAAGTTTTCAGCCTGTTTGTTAAGTTTTGTTGCCATTTCTCTATTATTCATTAATTTAGTGTTGCAGAAAATATTCAAACTTGCTCCTTCTAGAGCAGCTTTGCATAAAGCAACTCCAACCCCAATATCACTTATGATGATTGGTTTAGCAAGTGTTTTTAGCTCAATGCAGATATCAATAACCTGGCAACATTTTTCCATAATCTGCGAAGGAGTTTGGCAAGCATTTTTTAATGCTTCTTCTTTTTTTTGCTCTTTTTCGACCTGCTCTTTTGCTGTTTTTGCAGGTGATTTATAAGCTGCAGCAAGAGGTAAAAATGCTTTAGTATCTTCTTCAATTAAAATTAACAGATCTTTTTGTAAAGTTGTTAAGGCAGTTATTAAATTTGTTAAAGCATCGTTTTTATTATTTTTAAGTGTTATATTAGTGGCCATACTAGCAAGTGCGGCGGCAACTGCACCAACAAGAGCTGATGCTCCACCTCCGCCTGGTGTTGGGGAGCTGGATGCAAGTTTTTTTATGAAGGATTCACATTCAAAAATGGTTTGTTCCATAATAATTCTTCCTTAAATACTTTTATGGTTTTAATAATTGCTGAGTTTTTTGGAGCTGTTTGGATAAGTTATAGATTGTTTGGTTTAAAACCGGATGCACATAATTTGGTGCGAGTTCACACAAAGGTATTAAGACAAAAAGGCGTTCATACATTTTTGGGTGCGGAATTTTTACAAGTTTGGTGTTTAAGACGTAGTTGTTAAACAGTAATATATCTAAATCAATTGTTCTTGGGCCATTTTTGACTGTACGTACACGTTTTAATTCTTGCTCAATCCCCAACAAAAATTGCATAAGCTGTGTGGGGGTTAGCAAAGTTTTAATTTGAGTAACACAGTTTAGATAGTTATTTTGAGGAATATTGCTAATAGGGGTTGTTTCATATATTTGAGAGGTTTTTAAAATATGAGTATTTTTTGTATTCATGAGTTTTAAAGCTTGTTGTATGTTAGCATGAGGATCCCCTAAGTTAGAACCCATGCCTATAAAAGCGTTGTGCCAACTTTTTTGTGTGTTTGCAGCCACAAAGCTTAAGTTTTTGTTAAGCGGAGCCCATGGTTTTTTTATTGTTACATCAACACTGGTTAGTTGACTATATTTTTGTAATAAACGTTCTGCTAATTGTTCTGCGCAAGTTTCTATTAAATTAAAGCAATTTTTGGCTATAAAATCTACAATAAAGTCACAAGTTTCTGAATAATTAACTGCATTTTTTATATCATCGTTATAATTCCAAAAGTCTGAATTTAACTGCACAGAAACTAAAAATTTTTGCTTTATATTTTTTTCTTCGTTTAAAACACCGTGGCATGCAAAAATCTCTAAATCTTTAATGATTATTGAATTCAAAAACTTCACTTCCTAACAATATCATCTGCAAAAAGTGCTGCCATTTTATTAATTTTAACATTATGAACCCTAACAAAATCACAATCTTTTGCAGCAATGGCTGTGGCTACAGCTGTAGCTTCGTCTCTTTTATTAAGTGGTAAATTTAGCATTTGTTCAAAAAAACTTTTTCTAGAAATTCCAAGCATAATTGCGCAACCAAATTTTTTAAACAGGTGTAAATTTTTCAAAATTTCTAAATTTTGATCGTAATTTTTTGCAAAACCTATTCCAGGGTCTATTATTATATTTTGTAGTGAAAGCCCTATTTTTGTTACATTTTCAAGTTCTTGTTCTAAATCGTTGCAGCAATCTATTAAAGAGTTATTGTAGTTAGTATTAGTTCGATTGTGTGTTATACAGTAGGTTATATTATATTCTTTACAAATTTCTGCTATTTTTATATCTTTTAAAGCACCACAGTTATTAACCATAGAAACACCGATTTCAGCTGCCTTTAAGGCCACTGTAGGCTTTTGGGTATCTATAGAGATTGGGACTATTGTATTTTTTTTAAGTTCATTTAAAACGGGAACCACACGTGCAAGTTCCTCTTCTGCTGAAACTGGCGTGAACCCGGGCCGAGTTGATTCCCCACCAACATCTATTATATCAGCTCCGTTACTTGTTATCTGTTTAGCGTGTTCTATTGCATTTTGTACGGAATTGTATTTTCCGCCATCTGAAAAAGAATCTGGGGTTATGTTTAGAATTCCTACTAAATAAGTTCTTTTGCCAAGTTCAAAAGTTGTGTTTCCAATAATCATCTGCAAATCAACTCCAAAGCTCGTTGTCGCATGGTTTCATTTTCTTCTAGTCTGCCGCGAAAGGCCATAGTTGTTGCCTTGCAATCGCTTTTTTTTATTCCGCGCATAGCAATACACATATGCTGTGCTTCTATAAACACGCCCACGCCAAGAGCTTTTACCTCTTTTTCAAAAAAATTGCGTTGTTAAAATACACCTATTATTATATCATAAATCCGCGAAAAAGTAAAGGGGGGAATGAAAAATTACGCAACCTGTACCCAAGAACCGCGCAGCGAATAAAGTCTTTTTGGAATATCCACGAGAAACCTTCGGTTTCCCTAACCTTTTTCTTCAGAAAAAGGTTCTTGACCGCCGGAGGCACCGGAGCGAAGCGT
>JBJEZM010000058.1:0-3066 GCA_051887395.1 Oscillospiraceae bacterium
ATTCTTTATGATCTTGGTCGTAATATGTTAACAAAATTTCACCTCTAAAAACTTTAGGGACATCTTCTGTTGGTGAATTTGGAGCTATATTTTCTACCCCTACATTATTTACATTTTCTGCACTACTTATTTCTTCTGAATCAGTTTCTTGTGTTTGAGTTGCCCTCTTATATTTAGGTGTTATCGTAATTGTTTTTTCTATTGGTTCCCCTTGCATTAAATTTCTTAAATTAATTACGGAGTCCTCTGAGTCGAATTCAAAACCATCTAACGCTTTTACTTCTATATACGGATTATAAGCAATTGGGGCTATTTCTTTTGTTTTCGTGATTGTTGTATTGCTTGCAATTACTTTTATGTTAATATCTTCGCCCTCTGTTATCTCTTTTGTATTGGTTATTGCTTTTAAACTTGCTATTAATGCAGTTTGGTGCGCTTCTACCGGTAAAGAAAGTGTTAATTCGTCTTCAAAATCTTTACGTGTACCGTTTTCTATATATTCTGCTTTTACTGATATCTTAAGCATCTGCACTGATGTTTGTGTTTCTGGGTTAATATACAATGAAATTTTTTTGTTCATAATACTTTGTGGCCCAAGAGTTTCATCGAAAAAAATACCGTCGGAACCATTTGTTGGTGTAAACACTTCTCCACCATTAATTGTGGTCTTTACATTTTCTAAGTTATAATTCCAGCTCATGTTGACTACTGAAAAACTTAAATCGAACGTTTTATCTGCCATAATTTTATCTTTATCATAAGAATAGTTTTTTAGCCTGACTTGTGGTTTTGCTAATATTTTTGTTCCTGCATTTTGAATCTGATTTTTTGGCTTTTTCACCGAAAGTTTTACCGAACCTGCAACTACTGTATTCCCCACCCTGTATGAAACCGCAATAGAAATATCACCATATTTATTACTTTGATAAGCTTCTGTGTTCTGCGATTCTTTACCAATATATACCACATTTTTGAATGTTACCTTAAAGCGTAAACTACCCTGCACATCTGTTACTGAAAGCTGTTTTATCTCTGGTAATACACTGGGATCTTCTAACTCAAATTCATCTGAATCAAATGTTGCATTAGCTGTACCCGGTTCAATTGAATCATATGCTCTATGTTCGGTATCAATTATTTCAACCGTCATATCAAACGGGTCTGTATCAGCATCTAAATATTTAGGAAGTCCTGAATATGCACGAATTGTCATATTAGTTTCTGCCGCATTCACTTTATTCACCATACCAAATGAATTTAAGTTCAGTAAAATTATAAACATTAAAAATATAGAAATTTCTCTTTTTATCCTTTTCATGAAATTTATCCCTTTCGTATTTCAAATAAGACTTTTTATATTACGCATTTTTAACTAATGAATCACTTATAATATTCCCATCTACCAAAGTTATTATTCTATCTGCATAACTTGCAACATATTTGTCGTGAGTAACTATAACTAAAGTTTGTTCATGTTTTCTAGCTATTTTTACCATCATTTCCATAATCTCTGTTGTTGTTTTCGAATCTAAGTTCCCTGTGGGCTCATCTGCAAACACAAGCATCGGTCTTGCTGCAAATGCACGTGCAATTCCTGCTCTTTGCTGTTGGCCACCGCTCATTTCTGCAGGTTTATGTTTAATACGTGAACTCAAGCCTACATCTTTTATCATTTTCTTTGCTATCAAATTACGCTTAAATTTCGGCACACCACGAAATACTAATGGCAATGCTACATTCTCTAATGCGGTTAAAGCTGGTAATAAGTTATATGACTGAAATATAAAACCTACATATTTGCGCCTAAGAGACGCTAGTTGCTTTTCATTCATAGCTGATATATTATGGCCGTTTATATATACTTCACCTCTTGTTGGTTTTTCTAACCCTGCCATCATATTAAGCAATGTTGATTTGCCAGAACCCGACGTACCTAAAATACAACATATTTCACCTTTGGGTATCTCTAAATCTATTTTATTTAAAGCTACAACCTTCTCTTTAGCAATTTTATATACTTTGCGTAGCCCAATAATTTTTACTATTTTCGCCATGTCATTTTCTTTATTAATTAAAATCAACTCCCGAAAATTATTAAACACAAAAAAGCGCAAGAACCTACCTTCTAGTATTTCTGCGCTCTTTTTAATAAATATTATTTTATATTAGCTCTTTAACTTTTGCTGCCTTACCAACTTTGCCTCTTAAATAATAGAGTTTACCTCTTTTAACTTTACCTTTTTTAACAACTTCTACATTTGCAACAACAGGCGAATGAACCGGAAATACTCTTTCTACTCCAACTCCATTTGAAACTTTACGTACAGTAAAAGTTTCTTCTATTTTACTATGTTTTCTAGCTATAACAACCCCTTCAAACACCTGGATTCTTTCTCTTTCGCCTTCTTTTATCTTTACATGTACTTTTACAGTATCACCAACATTAAATGCCAGCAATTGTTGCTTCATATGCTTATTTCTGATTATATCTATCAAATTCATTTTCATTATAACCACTTTTGCAGTTTTTTGTTGTTAACCGCAAGGCTCCTTTCTAGAATATTATACCATTAATGTTAATTTCCATTTACACAATTCTATTTTAACATACAAATAAATAATTTTCAAGCAATTTTTTAAAGTTTTGCTAAATATTATTATTTTCTGCATTTTCAATTATCTTAATAGCAGAACTATCTATTGTGCCCGTTCCTGCCGGAATCAATTTGCCTATAATTACGTTTTCTTTCAATCCAATTAATTTGTCTTCTTTACCTTTAATTGCTGCATCTGTTAAAATTCTGGTTGTCTCTTGGAATGATGCTGCCGACAAAAAGCTTTCTGTAGCTAGTGACGCTTTTGTTATTCCTAGTAAAATAGGCATTAATGTTGCTGGTTCCTGTTCTTGTTCTCCATTTTCTATTCTTTTATTAATTTCTTTATTAGCTTTTTCAGCTTTCATTCTGTCAACTAATGCACCTTGTAAAAAATCTGTACTGCCAGAATTTATTATTCGTACTTTACTCAGCATTTGGCGCACTATCATCTCTATATGTTTATCATTTA
>JBJEZM010000059.1:0-12326 GCA_051887395.1 Oscillospiraceae bacterium
ATTGTGCTGAACATAAAGAATTTAAGATTTAAACTTTATGGAGCAGCACCCAAAAGAATGTATATAGAAGCTCATGGCAAAGGTGAAGTTACAGCGGCAGACATAAAATACGATCCGGAAATTGATGTGTTAAATACAGAGCAGCATATAGCTACCCTTTCTGAAGATGCTTCGCTAGTTATGGAACTAACTGTAGGCGAAGGAAAAGGCTATGTTTCTGCCGAAAAAAACAAACAAGATGCGCAACCAGAGATTGGCAGAATAGCAGTAGACAGTATATATACACCAGTAGTAAAAGTGAACTATTCAGTAGAAAACACACGTGTTGGGCAGATAACAGATTACGATAAATTAATTTTAGAAGCTTGGACAGATGGAAGCGTTTCTGCTAAAGAAGCGGTCTCTATTGCGGCTAAAATATTAGTAGACCATTTGGAATTACTTATGGAACTTTCTAATATAGTTAGCGATAGATATAAGCATCAGGGTAGTAGCAACGAAAATAACGATAAAAACGTTTTAGATATAACATTAGAGGAGATGAATTTATCTGTTAGAGCATTTAACTGCTTAAAACGTGTGGGCGTTAATAATTTAAACGATTTATTAAAGATGTCTGAAGAAGAAATTTTAAAGATTAAGAATCTTGGCAAAAAATCGCTAAATGAAGTTATTTTAAAAGTAGAAACTTTAGGATTTAAAATGTTTGATGACGATAAACAAGATTTGTAAGATTTCAGTTTAATTGCAAAGGAGAGTGAGTTTAATGCCACAAAGAAAGTTAGGCAGAACCGCTGACCATAGAAGAGCAATGATGAGAGGTATGGTAACATTTTTGCTTGAAAATGGTAAGATAGAAACAACAGTAACACGTGCAAAAGAACTTAGATCTGCAGTAGAGAAAATAATAACAGTAAGTAAAAAATCAGATCTACATTCTAAACGCAAAGTGTTTTCTTATGTAACAAAAGAATCAGTTGTTACTAAATTATTCAATGAAATTGCCCCTAAATATACAGATGTTAATGGTGGTTATACCAGAATAATAAAATTAGGCCCAAGAAGAGGCGATGCAGCAGAAATGGCATTAATTGAACTAATATAGTAGAAGAACGTATTTTTAATTTAATATATAAAATTAATTTTGCATTTAATTTGCAAAATTTACTCATCAAAAGCCTCGTAAAGACGAGGCTTTTAAATTTTAGTGTAATATTCTTGTTACTTGCAAAAGGAGCGGTTTTGTTATATAATGGAATGGAAAGTGAATTTAATTTGGGAGTGATTTTAAATAATGAAGTTTTCTTGTTTGAGTAACGAACTTTCTTCTGCTCTGCTAAACACATCAAAGGTAGTTGCTAACCGTTCCACTTTAGAGGTTATGGAAGGCATATTACTAGATGTTAAGCCGGATTCAATTTGTGTTGCGGGCTATAATTTCGACATAGCAATTACAACATCTATTTCTGCTAAAGTAGAAGAGGAGGGCAAATTAGTTTTAAGTGCCAAACTTTTCACAGAGATAATAAGACGTATGCCAGAAGGGGTTATTAATTTTGAATCAACGCAAGACTTGCATTTAAAAATAACCTGTAATAATATGGAATTTGATATTGTAGGAATGGAAGCGCAAACTTATCCAGATCTACCGACTGTTGATACAGAACATACAATTACAATGAATGCAGAAAAGTTTAGAGATTTAGTCAGCAAAACTATTTATGCAGCTTCTACAGATGAAACCAAACTTATTTACACAGGTGCTTTAATTAATTTTGAAGCGCAAAAAATCACAATGGTTGCACTAGATGGATTTAGAATGGCAGTAAAAGAGATGGCAATAGAATCAGAGGTAGAGGCGTCTGTTATTTGTCCTAGCAGATCTCTTCAAGAGGTAATAAGGCTTATTACAAACCTAGATCAAGAAATTTTAATAGATGTTTCTAATGCATATATGATGTTTAGAGTTAATAACTATACTATTATCGCTAAACTTTTAGAGGGCCGTTTTTTAGATTACAAAGCTACAATTACAAAGAAGTTTTCTACGCAAATAGTGGTAAAAACTCAAGAGATTATAGAAAGTATTGAGCGCACAGCTGTGGTTGTTCAGAACAAGTTAAAAGCACCGATCATGCTAACTATAGAATATAAAAAATTAAAAATGGCCTGCAGAAGTACTACAGGTGCAGCAAGTGATGAAATTGCTTGTGGCACAAACGGAGAGCCGCTTGTTATTAGTTTTAATAGTAGACTATTACTAGAAGCGCTACGCGCTGCAAATTGTGAAGAAGTAAATTTAAACTTCTCTGGTAGCCTAACACCAGCAATTATCCACTCTGCAGCAGCGGAAGATGACTTTTTATTTTTGGTTTTACCAGTGCGGAATTTAAATCAAAATACAGAATCGGAATGACAATTAATGTAAAAAACAGGGGGTGAGATTGTGGAACAGCAGAGCCAAACAACAAAACATACACCGATTTTATCTGCTAAATATAAAATTACATTGCAAAATTTTATATCTTTTAACTGGCTAATTCAAAAAGATCAAATTGCAAAAAGAAAAAGCAAAATCACTAAGTATTTGGTTTTAGTCTCTATTTTAGAGCCAGTTTATTATGCAACAATGATAAGGAACCAAGACATATCAAAAATGAATATGAACGGCAATAATATGCTAGCAATTTTAATAACTATCTGGTGTGTGGTATTTTTAGGTTTTATATATATTCGTTTTATCTTTAAAAGTCTTATTAAACTGAGTTCTAAAAGAATGTATTATAATGATGAATATTCCACAAATGAGGTGCAGCTAAAAATTTTTGAAGATGGCCTGGAAGAAATAGTTACAGAATCTAATTGTACCAAATTTCAAGATATTGTTGAAGTTTATTCTAATAAAGAGATATATGCTATTTTTAGTAAACAAAAACGTACATTTATAATTCCACGGAATGTAAACACACAATCAATAATTGAATTTTTAGATCAAAAATTGCAGGGTGTTGTTCATAATTCAAAAGGAGAACAAACTCCAAGTAGCACAAAAGATATAATAAAAGAAATGTTAAAAAAATAAAACGAGGGATGGGTGAAAATATGAGCGATCATACAATAGCATTTTCGCTAGGCTTAGAACGAGAAGATGAGATCAAAAGCGTGTTAAAAGTGGTTTATGAGGCTTTGCAAGAGAAAGGCTATAACCCAATTAATCAACTAGTGGGTTATATTCTTTCAGAAGACCCAACATATATAACCACACACAACAACGCAAGGAGTTACATTAGAAAAATAGACCGAGATGAACTACTTCAGATAATTGTAAAAAATTACATTCAACGGTTATAATTATATTTTGCAGCATTGGCTCTATTCTAATGCTGCAAAATTTGTAAAGCGAAGACCGGAGGGGCAATGAAGAATATAATAAAAAAATTAAAAAAAATTACAACAACGCGTTTTATGTGGTTGTGTATTTTAATAATTTTGCAAATTGTGCTATTTATGATAATGGCTTCCATTTTCAGCAGTAGAATTTCTATTGTGCTTGAGGTTTTAAGCCTGGTTATTGCTGTGTGGATTGTAAACGATAAAGTAACAGATACTCATAAACTAGCATGGGTGGTTCCTATTCTGGCATTTCCATTAATAGGGGGGCTGTTTTATCTTATTTTTGGCCGCCAAAAGGTACCAAACAAAAAAAATATTAGGTTTTTAAAGCTTAAAAATGAACTGATTATAAATAATAAAAAAGGAACCCCACAACAGATAGCTGAACTGCAAAAGTTTGTTAGAATAACTAACTTTTTAGAGGGTTACTCATTTAATCGATTTACAAATACAAAAACTAAATATTTTGGTGAAGCAGAAGAAGCATTCACAGAGATGTTACGTGCGCTAAAAACAGCTCAAAAATATATTTTTTTAGAGTTTTTTATAGTTAACTTTGGTTATATGTGGAATGAGATACTAGACATTTTAAAAGAAAGAGCAGCAGCTGGAGTTGAGGTGCGTTTAATTTATGATGATATTGGCTGTATAGACAGACTACCTGCGAAATATTTTATGGAACTCAAAAAGAGTGGTATTTTGTGTATTGTATTTAATAAAGCTTCATTATTTTTAAATTCGTACCTCAATAGCCGTGATCATAGAAAGATTGTTGTTATAGATGGCAAAATAGGGTTTGTTGGTGGTTTTAATATTTCAGATGAATATATTAACAAGCTGCCAAGATTTGGTTATTGGAAGGATAGTGGAGTTTATTTAGAAGGCGAGGCAGTTCAAAGCTTAACGGCAATGTTTTTGCAGATGTGGAACTATGATAAAAAATATGATAGTAATTTAAAAAAATATTTTAATTTAGAGCAAACTTGTAAAAATACGGTAGATAATGGGTTAGTGCAGCCGTTTTGCAGTGGTCCATGTTCATACCAAAGGCTTTATGAATATGTTTATTTAAATTTAATCTATAATGCTCAAAAAGAGGTCATACTTTTTACACCATATTTTGTGCCGAGTGGAGAGTTTTTGGACGCTTGCAAAATAGCGTCACAAAGCGGGATATCGGTTAAAATAGTTTACCCTAAAATCAACGACAAATGGTATATTAATTTACTTTCAAGGTCATATTTTAAACAATTAATTGAAGAAAACGTAGAAATTTATGAATATCTGCCAGGCTTTATTCATGCTAAATCTATGCTTGTAGATGGCATTGTGGGAGTTGTGGGTAGCGCTAATATAGATTACAGAAGTTTTTATTCTCAGTTTGAAGTAGGAGTGTTTATGTATAATACTCAGGCAATTATAGAATTAAAAACAGATTGTGCTAATACTCTGCAACAATGCCACAGAATCACGTTAGAAGAATGTGTGCGGCCTAAACGCTTAGGAGCGAGGTTTTTAGTTTCACTTTTTAGACTATTTAGACCGCTATTTTAAAAGTATAATTAGAGGAGTTATATAAAAAGACTATGATAGTAGCTGTTGCGGTAGAGAAGGTGTTATATAAAACAGATAGATTGTTTTATTATAACGTTCCACCGAATATAAAAATATGTTTGGGGCAAACAATTCTAGTACCGTTTGGTACCAAAAATATAATTAGACGAGCTTTTGTTTTTAATATATTGGAAGACGAAAATAGAGTAGATCTTAAAGAAGTGTATAGCGCAGTTGAAAATGCATATGTGTTAACAGAGGAACAGATAAAAATTGCAATTTATATGGTGCAGAATTTATTTTGCACTTATTTTGAGGCCTTAAGCGTTATTACACCATATGCACTGGCTGGCAAATTAAAGGTAGGTTTTGAATTAAATACAGATGCAATTCAACCGTTTTTTTTGTTTAAAGCAGAGCTTTTAAAACTTGCCCAAAAACATGGTGGCATGATATCTGCAGAAGCATTAGCATTTTTAAGTAAAAAAGAGCAAAATGAACTATGCCAAGCAGGAGTACTCACACGCAAGGTTTGGTTTGTAAAAAATTTAAAAGGCAGGCAAACCCTCTTTTTTAGCATAAACAAAGAGGAACTTACGAATTCAAATTTCACTTCAAAGCAGCAGCAGGTTTTAATGCAACTGAAAGATGAAGTTTATTATACCAAAGAAGAGTTACAAAAAATTTTTAATATATCAAATTACATGATTGCAGCACTTGTTAAAAAGAAAGCGCTAAAACGCGAATATAAAATAATTGAGACTAAAGAGGTAAAATGGTTAGATTTAAACGGTTTAAATACCAACAGTTTGCAATTAACAAAAAATCAGCAATTTGTGCAAGAGGGTATAGCACAAAAAATAGACCAAAGGGAAGCAGGAGTTTCGTTATTATTTGGCATAACTGGCAGTGGCAAATCTGAAATATTTGTAAAACTTGCAGAAAAAGTGATAAAATCCGGCAAATCAGTTCTAATTTTAGTACCAGAAATTGGCTTAACAGTTCCAATGGCAGACCATTTTTCTAAATATTTTAAGGGTATTATTGCGGTTCTGCACAGTGGACTTAAAGCGAGCGAAAAGTTTTATGAATGGCAGCGCATAAAAGATGGCGAAACTTGTATTATAATCGGCACGAGAAGTGCAGTATTTTCCCCAATTTTAAACATTGGCCTTATAATTGTAGACGAAGAGCAGGATCAGTCGTACCTTTCTGAACGCAAACCACTTTATAGCGCTATAGAAGTCGCCAAATTTAGAGCGTTTTATAATAATTGTCAACTGATTTTAGCATCGGCAACACCATCAATTACCAGCTTTTATAAAGCTAAAAATGGAGTATATAGTTTGTTTGAATTAAATGAGCGCTATAACAAGAGCGAGCTGCCACACACGCAAATTGTTAATTTATCTGATACAAATGAGCAAGAGGAAACTGCAATTATAGGCAACGTGCTAAAAAACGAGCTACAAGCCAATTTAAGTAAAGGGGAACAGAGCATAGTCTTAATTGGCAGACGCGGCTACAGCACATCGGTTAGATGCCGTGGCTGTGGCAATGTAGCAATGTGCCCTAATTGCGATATAGGGCTTGTTTATCATAAATCAAATAAAACATTGCGCTGCCATTATTGTGGCTACACAACAGATGCAAGAGATATTTGCTTGTTTTGCGGTAGCAATTTTATAGAGTATAACGGTTTTGGAATAGAAAAGGTAGAAGCACAGTTAAGGCGATTAGATGGAGCAAAAATCCTTCGCATGGATTCAGATGTAATAACATCTAGTGAGGTTTTTAAACAGAAATTAAAAGCTTTTATTAATAACGAGTACAATATAATGGTTGGCACACAGATTGTTGCTAAGGGTCTAAATTTGAATAATGTTACTCTGGTCGGAGTAGTCGGTATAGATCAAAGCCTTTATTGTAGTGACTTTAGAGGGTATGAACAAGCATTTGCACTTTTAACACAAGTAATTGGCCGGGCTGGCAGGTTTAATAAATTGGGTAGGGCAGTTATTCAAACAAGAAATGCGAATAATGAATTGTTCACTTTTGTGCAAAAGAATAACTACCAAGCTTTTTTTGAGCAAGAGATAGCGATTAGAAGCAGCTTAAACTTACCACCAGTGGGGAATTTAATGATTATTGGTTTTGTAGGTAAAGATGCAAAGTCAACTCTTGCTTATGCCGAAGGTTTTTTTAAAATTTTAAAGGGTAGATTTAATATTATTTGCCAACCTCCAACACCGGCAAATCAGCCCAAACTAAATGGGAATTATCGGTTCAAAATCATGATCTTTAATAAAAACAATACTGAATTTCGTAATAAATTACGCATAGCTTTTAAACAATATTTGAACAGTTCCTCATTAAAGAACGTACGTATGTTTGTAGATGTAAATATAGCTTCAAATTTTTAAAAATAATAGCCCATAAAAAAATTAAAATATACTTGACTTTAAATAAATTATCTGCTATACTGACTAGTAGATGCCGGAATGGCGAAATTGGCAGACGCACGGGACTTAAAATCCCGGGAACTTAACCGTTCGTGCCGGTTCAAGTCCGGCTTCCGGCACCAAATATTTCCTTTATATTTGTTTTTAAATCTCCAAAAAGCATCCACCGTAATAATTGGTGGGTGCTTTTTAGTATAAAATTGCTATAAATTAAAAATAACCATCTCCTCAACTTAAAGCTGAGGAGATGGTTTATATGTATTTCCATCTGCAAAATAAATTTTCAGATGTTTTGTTTGGGTTTTTGTCTTTATCTCTCCAAAATACAGGAATTAAATTAATTATAGTAAAAATTATAATAAGAATAAGCAAAATCAACATTTCAGAATTAAAGTTAGTTTCAGTGTTAGTTAGTCCAATAGAAATGCCAAACATAAACATAATAATATACCTATTGCTTCATCATTTTTGTGGCATTTCTTTTGGAAATCATAATAATACCACAAATAAGAAGCATTATTGCAATAATAGTAACATGTGAAAATAATATTGCTGCAATAGAAACGGCAGTACATAAAATGCCAGTGAATAAACGGTATATTTCACTTTTATTTTTCATGTGATTATTTTCCCCTCCCAAAGTTAATTATTTTATTTCAATTTTTTGCTTAATTTTTCCGGCATCCTTTTTGGGAATTTTAATAATCAGTTCACCGTCATCCAACCTAGCCTCTGCACCATCATCTGCAGCGTTAGCTAAATAAACACTGCGCTCCATATACCTATAATAGCACTCTTTGTGAACAATTTTCTTACTTTCTTTCTCTTCCGATTCCTTAGCTTCAACCGAGATGGTGAGTTTACCATTGTCTAAATTTAAATTCACATCTTCTTTTTTAACGCCTGGCAGGTCAGCCTCCACCACATACTCAGAATCATCTTCTTTTATATCTAGTCTAAATGTTCCGAGTTCCGGCCTGTGCCATGAAAACCAAGGATCAGAAAAGAAATCCTCTAACATATTGCCAAATGAAAATTGCGGCATCCCCGAAGATTTGCCTCTGTTAAAATTAATAAGATTTGCCATAATAAATCCCCCTTTATTTTTTATATTTTATTAGCTTAACTAATTTGTAATCAACTAAATTATCATTATATCATATCACATTGTGTATTTTTTGTCAAGCCAAAGCGTATGTATTTTGTGTTCTTCTTTACCTGTGCAATCAAAGTCAATTTGTATTCTAAATTTTTCAATTTTACCTCTCGGCCAATACATACTAACATCAATTATAGCGCACCACGGTCAGAGGTTAAATTATTTCTACAAAGTTCTACATCTACTCTGTAGTGTGGTTCTGATTTTATTATATTATAGCTTACATCCAAACATTTGCACATTTTACGTGCTTCGTTGAACATATATTGCGCAGATACCTTAACTACATTTTTGCCATCGGAACTAGCTTGAAATGTTATTGAGTAGTCTTTAGTTGTAACTTTATCTTCACCTGCTGCGGCAACCGTAGCATTTGCTGCTAGCATAAAACTAAAAACTGCTAATATACAAGAAACTACCTTCTTCATATTAATCTACCTCCCAACTATCTTCAACAACACATTAACAACATCTACTCTTTAAAGAACTTACCTGGCAGGATATAAAATTTAATTTCACCATCTGGAGTGCATTCAACGTTTGTATGAGCATTATCCATATCCTTAAATGTAGTGCTAAAAACACCAAGGTTGGCATGCCAAGCGTTTAATTGTAGGGTTACTACCTTTTGCGTTTCAGATGAGTGCACCTCATGCCATCCTGTAACCTTCCGTTTGCTTGGGTCATGTGACTGTTCTTCATGTTCGGTTTTACACATAGAGTTAAGCTTAACAATATGCCCGTTGCTCAAAAAACTACACCTCATAGAATGTGTAATAACTGGGGCACCTTTGCTTGAATAATAACCTTTTAAAATAGCAGTACTTTCCCACCAATCTGCAGCACCAGTAGGAGAAGAAGGATCTTTTAGTTTAATCTGTTTTATTTGAGATTGAAGTTCGATCTTATATGTCATATCGCCAGATACCATTGAATATACTTCTCCAGAGTGTAGCGGAATAGCTTCTTTGCTTTCCACAGTAGCAGAATCTTCTGGCCATCCAGCAAAAGCAAGACTCGGCGCAGCAAAAAAAGTTATATTTAACCCTAAAACAAACGAAGGAATCCTCTTATTTATATTATATTCAAACAATCACCTTTCTTTACAAGATTAACTTCTTTCCTCTAATACTTGTAAACAGAATCTATATAAAACTCCAGAGGTACTTTTTTGTGCTTGAATAATTGAGTTTTCGATTATTTGTTCAACAGGTAATTTTTTAGAAGAAGGTGCTGCAAAATTCTGGCTTGCCATATCCGAAGTAGAAGAACCAATTCGTTTAATACTATTATCATTGTAATAGCAATATTCTAACGGATCCATTTCTGCAACAAAGTGTTCTTGCAATTCTACACATCTTCTTTCAAAGCCAACATGAGATAAAAATTTTTTACCCGCATCTAGTGTACTAATAGTATTATAGTATTAGAGTGAACTGGGGTAGAAAGGTCTTCCTCAAAATGCAAAGCTCTGCCTAGTTCTTGCATTGCCATTTTTACATTGCCAGACCGATAGAAATCAACAGCTCTGTAAAAATGTGTACATAACTTTGTCGATGCTGAATCACCGTTGCCTTTAAAGTTTTTTGTGCCATTAAATTAAAAAAATGCTGGCTATATGTGTCCTCTGTTTCATCTTTGTCTGGCATAACACAATACTCTACTATTATAGCTTTATTTTCAGGAGTAAAAATTTCATTATATTTTGTTCCATGCGCTTTTTCAAATGTTTCTAACGTTTTTACTGTAACATAAGTATGAGTTGATCCATCAAAAGCATAAGTTGAACTATAGCACATTGCTAGGTTCAAAATAGCAGCTAAAAACACTCGTTTTTTCATTTTAATCCTCTACTAAAACCTATAAATACAATTTAAATTAAAGCCAAACCAATTTTAACTAAACCATAAAACATCACCCAATTCTAAACATATTCAACTATTATTACTAATAATTATTAATAATGATTTATTATATAACAATATATTTTAAAAAATGTCAAACTGATTTTAAATTTACCTCTTAAACTTGACATATTTAAGCCGGCATGGTACCATTTGCTTATTAAATATTATATTTTTAGAAAGGGTTATAATTAAAGAGTGGAGCAGATAAAAATTCAAACAGAAAACATTAAATTATGCCAATTTCTTAAGTTTTGCAGCGTTTCTCGAACAGGTGGCAATGCCAATGAACTTATTAAATCTGGAACTATATATGTTAACAATCAGCAGTGTTTATTGCGCAATAAAAAATTAAAGAACCATGATACCATACAATATGGTAACAAAACTTTTGAGGTTGTTGTGGATGATAATAACTAAAGTAAAAGTGACTAATTTTCGTAATATAAAAAGTTTAACTTGGGAGCCAAGCCCCAAACTCAACATAATATATGGTAACAACGGGCAGGGTAAAACAAGCTTAATAGAAGCCATGTGGTTGTTCACAGGGGCTAAAAGCTTTACCCACACTAAAGATAAAGACCTCATTAGAGCTGATCAACAGTTTTATTTATTAAATTGCTGGTTTAAAGATGATAATCAGTCAGTTTCAGCACAAATTCGATATAACGGGAAAAAGCAAATAGTTTTTAATAATATTAAATATAAAAATACCGTGGCATTAATGGGCAAATTATGCTGTGTGGTTTTTGCACCTAGCCACTTAGAACTTATCAAGGGCAGCCCAGAAAAGCGCCGTAGTTTTATAGATCTTGCCATAAGCCAAATCGACCAAAATTATATGCGGTCAATTATTGAATATTCACATGCTTTAAAACAAAGAAACAACTTGCTCAAAGCAATATCGCACGGCAGGGTATCTAGTGATATGCTTTTAGATTGGAACTTAGTTTTAGCAAGAGCTGGAGCAAAAATAATATCTCGCAGGCTTTGGTATACAGATTTGCTGGCTAAAACTGCATCAAAAATTTATTGTAATATTTCAAACAACGCAGAAAAATTAAATATTATTTATTCTAAAGCTAATTTATTTGGCAAATCCCAAGAGGAGTTAGAAAATATATTAATTAAAACATTCGAGCATAATCAAAAACAAGATATACATACAGGATTCACAAATTTGGGGGTGCACCGTGATGACCTAAGAATAAAATTAAATGGTTTTTCAATTAAAAATTATGGTTCTCAAGGTCAGCAAAGAAGTAGTATAATCTCACTGAAATTAGCAGAATGTGAGATATTAAGTGAAGAAAAGAAAGTTGCACCAATTGTTTTTTTAGATGATATTTTAAGTGAGTTAGATTCTAAACGACGGAAACAATTATTAGCTTGTTTAAGCACAAGACAAGTGTTTGTTACATGTTGTGATGAGATTGATTTACCGGCAGAAAAGCCTAGTTATTATTTAATGAAAAATGGCAATTTGTTAAGCTAATTGACGGCTTAGTAAGTTTGTAATATAATTAATTGCAAAATATGCTAAGAAACGTCTTAATATAAAGAGAGAGGGTGCAAAACATATGAAAAATAGCGGTGGAATAATAAAAAAAATATGGCAAAAATACTTTGCGGAACCAGAAGCAAAACCTCTAATAACAACGAACCAGCAAGAAACAAAGCGCAAGTATCTATTTTGGCGCAATTCTATCTTTATTACGTCATATATCTTATATGTAATTGCATATATATGCCGCAAAAATTTCTCCATTGCTATGCCGTTTATGGATAGACAAATGGGCATAACAGGAAGTGATGAAGGCCTTGTTTTAATGGTTGCATCGTTAGTTTATGGTA
>JBJEZM010000060.1:0-2988 GCA_051887395.1 Oscillospiraceae bacterium
GTGATCGCGGTGCCAGTGGTGGGGAGAATTTTAGACGATATATATCAATATATGAATATAGAGCCAACATATATTACATCAGAATCTGTGAAATCTGTGTGTTTACCAAACTTAGAAAGAAAAACAGTGGAGGAAGCCAAAGAGATATTAAGAGAAAACAATTTACGTTATAATATTTCTGGCAACAAAGAATCGGTTTTGGGCCAATTACCAGCAGCAGGATTTTATGTGCCAGAAAAAAGTATTGTGACTTTATATACAGACTTTGATGAGGATGTTAGTTTAGTAGAGGTACCGGATTTAGTAGGTAAGAGTTTGGGCCTTGCTAAAGATAAGTTAAATGAAATGGGGCTTAACTATATGCAGCAAGATTCGAAAAATCAGGAAAGCAATAAAGAACGCGCAATAATCACCAAACAAACGCCAGAGGCTGGCAGAAAAGTAAAACCGGGGAGTGTTATTAAGTTGGAGTTTGTGTATAGTTCTGATACCCATATAAATTAGTAAGATGTTTGTTTAGATTTGAGCTTACCTTAGATAGGGGGGAACAATCTCTGGAGTTTACTACAATTTTAACACAATTACAACAATTAAAAAAGACTAACAAAATTTGTGGTATAAAAATATTTGAAAAGAATGTAAAAGAAAAGGATATTTTTGTTTGCATAAAGGGAATTAATCATGATGGTCACAATTATGTAAAAGCGGCGCTAAAAAAAGGTGCAGTTTTTGTAATTGCAGAAAAAGATTTAGGGTTCGGGGAACACCAAATTTTAGTTGAAGATACAAAACAGGCATATGCATTACTCTGTGCGCAGTGGTTTAAAAATCCGGCAAAGAGTTTAAAGTTAGTTGCAGTTACAGGGACAAATGGTAAAACAACGGTTACAAATTTAATTAAAAGAATGTTAGAAAGCTTAACAAAAAAACCAGTAGGCCTTATTGGAACAATTTACAATGAAATTGGAAGTATAAAAATACCGGCAAAATATACTACGCCAGAGCCGTTTGAATTAAACTCAATATTAGAAACAATGAAGAATTTTGGCTGTGAATATGTTGTGCTAGAGGCTTCTTCTCATGCACTGGAACAACAAAGGCTTTTTGGAATGACGTTTGAAGTTGGTGCTTTTACAAATTTAACGCAAGACCATTTAGATTTTCATAAAACCATGGAAAATTATTTGGAAGCAAAGAAGCGCTTGTTTAAAATGTCTGCACAAGCAGTTGTTAACATTGATGATCCATTTGGAGCGAGAATTTATAAAGAGGAAAAACTAAAAGAACATAATATATTTTCGGTGAGTTGTAAAAGTGCAGAAACGGATATTTTTATTAAAGATATTGATCTGTTTGATACTATAAGTGAATTTAAGATTATATTTAACAATATATCTCATTTTTGCCGCTTTAACATGCCTGGGGAATTTTCTGTGTATAATGTGGCTGTTGCCTGGGGAACTACAGTAAAACTAGGTTTTGAACCAAAGCAAGTCACAGAGGCATTAAAGGTTTGTAAAAACATTGCAGGTCGATCTGAAATAATTTATAAAGATAGCGATGTAGTGGTTATGCGAGATTATGCACATAGTCCAGATAGTCTAGAAAATATTTTAAAAACAATTAAAGCTTTTAAAAAAGGTAGGTTGGTATTATTGTTTGGTTGCGCAGGAGAACGTGACAGAACTAAACGCGAAGAGATGGGTAGGCTTGCCGCAGAGTTTGCAGATTTTGTAGTGTTAACGTCGGATAATCCTCGTGAGGAGCCAGAAGAACAGATTTTGTTGGATGCAGAAAAAGGAATAAAATTATGTAACACTCCGTATAGAGTATTTTGTGATAGAATGGAAGCCGTTAATTGGGTATTGCAGAATAAAAAGCAGAAAGATATTATTTTATTAGCGGGAAAAGGGCATGAAAATTATCAAGTTTTGCGTGAGTGTACAGTACTTTTTGATGAGAGAAAAATTGTGTTAGATTTTTTTAATAAACGTATATAAACTTTATTAAAGAAGGTAAAGATATGGAAAGGATATATTTTAAAAAATTGCTTAATATACTTGATGTTGAAGCAAATAGAAAAGTGCAAGGGAAAGAATTTATTGACAGCATTTGCACAGATACAAGAAAAGACGTTTGTGGCAGCCTTTTTGTGGCGCTTAAGGGTCAAAATTTTGATGGGCATGATTTTGTTAAAACAGCAATAGAAAAAGGTGCAAAAGCTGTACTTGTAGATTCGGACTTTAAAGAAAATATTGATAACGTATTAGTTCTTAAAACAAAAGATATGGCCAAAACGCTGATGCAGATTGCCAATTATTATCGTAATATGTTAAAAATCACTGTGGTTGGAGTTACGGGAAGTGTGGGCAAAACCAGCACAAAAGATATGATTGCTTGCGTGCTAAGTGAGCGGTATAAAGTTATAAAAACTCCAGAAAATCTCAATAATGAAATTGGAGTATTTTCAACAATGCTGAGTGCGGGCCGTAAAGATGAAATTGCTGTAATTGAGATAGGTATGTGCAATTTAGGTGAAATTGAATTGCTTTCTTGCGGGGTGGAACCGGATATTGCAGTTATAACTAAAATTGGTGTAACTCATATAGAAAGTTTAAAAACAAAAGAAAATATATTTAAAGCCAAAATGGAGATTACGAAAGGGCTAAAACAAAATGGTTTACTCGTTTTGAATGCAGACGATGATTATTTAAAGGATGTAAAATCTACGGAATTTAAGGTTGTGTTTTATGGGATTAGAAATGAACGTGCAGATGTTTGGGGCTCTGAGATCGAATTTAATGAATTAGCTGGGACAGAATTTTATATTAATACAAGAGAATCGAGGATTAAAGCATTTTTGCCAGCTTTAGGTGAACACAATGTAAGTAATACCCTGGCAACTTATTGTGTGGGCAGAGAGTTAAAAATGACAGATGAGCAAATTATAAATGGATTAAAAAATTATGTATCATCTGGCGCAAGACA
>JBJEZM010000061.1:0-2965 GCA_051887395.1 Oscillospiraceae bacterium
TGTTAATTTTAAACCACCCAAATCTGTTTCATCTCTAACATCTGAAATCTCTTTAAGTTTACCTGCTTTTACACACTCTACTATTTTGTCTACAATTGCTTCTATGGTGGTTGTTGGTGGAATTTCTGTAATATCTATGCAGTTGTTCTTACTATCATAATTATAAATAGCTCTAACTTTAAAACTACCACGGCCAGTTTCATAAATCTTCTTCATTGCATCTTTATCTAATAAAATCTGCCCACCAGTAGAAAAGTCCGGTGCTACTAAAGAATTTGCCACATCATATTCTGGATTTTTAATTAGTTCAATTGTTGCTGTGCATAGTTCACGCAGATTAAATGAACAAATATTGCTAGCCATACCTACTGCTATCCCCAAATTAGGGTTGGCTAAAATATTAGGGAATGCAATTGGCAGTAATACTGGTTCTTTTGTAGTACTATCATAGTTGTCTATAAAATCAACCGTATTTTTATCTATATCTTCAAAAACATACTCACAAACTTCGCTCAATTTAACTTCAGTGTATCTAGATGCTGCATATGCCATATCACGCGAATATGCTTTGCCAAAATTACCTTTAGAGTCTATAAATGGCATTAAGAGAGACTCGTTCCCTTTAGAAAGCCGCACCATAGTTTCATAAATAGCACTATCACCGTGCGGATTTAAGCGCATTGTTTGCCCAACAACATTTGCCGATTTGGTTCTAGAGCCAGTTAAAAGGCCCATTTTATACATAGTATAAAGCAGCTTTCTGTGCGAAGGCTTAAAGCCGTCAATTTCCGGTATGGCACGAGAAAGAATAACACTCATAGCATAAGGCATATAATTAGTCTCAAGTGTTTCTGTTAAGTTTTGGTTTTTAGTTTGCCCCATCTCTTCTATATACACATTTTCTGTGCTTGTTTCTCTTTTTTCTTCTTTTTCGTGTTTCTTGCCTTTCAAGCTTTTACATCCTTTCTTAAAGAATCATAAAACAAACTACATAACATCTAACAAATCCATATATTTAACACCGTTTTGTGCAATAAACTCTTTTCTAGATACAATATCTTCGCCTAAAAGTACATCAAACATTTTTAAAACTAGCTCTTCTTGATCAAAATTTACACGAATAAGCCGCCTTGTTTTTGGGTTCATCGTAGTTAGCCACATCATATCTGGCTCGTTCTCACCAAGCCCTTTTGATCTTTGTATTGTATATTTTTTACCGTTAAGTTCATCGCAAATTCTAAGTTTTTCTTTTTCGCTATATGCAAAATATGTTTTCTCTTTAGTATTTATTTCGTAAAGCGGAGACTGAGCTATATAAACACAACCTTGCTTAATCAATTCTGGCATTAATCTAAAAAACATAGCTAAAATTAAAGTGCGAATCTGAAAGCCATCAACATCGGCGTCTGTGCATATAACTATCTTATTATAGCGCAACTGATCAATGTTAAAATTTGCCATCTGTTTATTTGATGCGGTTTTAGCTTCCACTCCACAGCCCAAGACTTTAACAATATCTATAATAATTTCGCTATTAAATATCTTGTTGTACTCAGATTTAAGGCAATTTAGAATTTTTCCTCTAACCGGTATAATTGCCTGATATTCTGCATCTCTGCTCAACTTACAGGCACCTAGTGCCGAATCGCCCTCTACAATATAAAGCTCTCTTTTTTGCACATCTTTAGTTCGGCAATCCACAAACTTTTTTACACGGTTCGCAATATCTAAGTTGCCTTGCAGCTTTTTTTTAATGTTTATTCTAGTTTTTTCTGCATTTTCACGGCTTCGTTTATTAACCAAAATTTGATCTGCAATCTTATTTGCTTCATCGGGTTTTTCAATAAAATATATCTCAAGCTCATGTTGTAAAAACTCGTTTATAAATTCCGTAATGAATTTATTTGTAATGGATTTTTTAGTTTGATTTTCATAAGATGTTTGGCTAGACTGTGAAGATATTACTAACGCTAAAGAGTCTTCAATATCTGCAAATGTAATCTTAGATTCATTTTTAAGATATTTGTTGTTCTTTTTCAAAAAATTGTCTATCTGGCTAACAAATGCAGACTTTACCGCCTTTTCGCTCGCCCCACCATGTTCCAAAAAACTTGAATTATGGTAATATTCCAAAAAGTTGGATGAATTGGAAAAGCAAAATGCTACCTCTGCTTTAACACTATATTCACTTTTATCTTCGCGGTCTTTTCCATACCCTACATTGCTTTTTTTGTATTGAATAGGTGTAAAATAATCTTCTGGACAACGTTCTACCAAATAATCCTGCAAACCATTTAAATATACAAAAGTTTTTCTGCGAGTTTCATTTTCGCTTTCCCAAATTAGCTCTAAATTGATTGGCGAATTAACTACCGCTTGGCGTTTTAGCGTTTGAACAAAATATTCATATGGAATATCTATATCAGTAAAAACATCTAAATCTGGGCACCAATGTAAAGTTGACCCTGTTTGCAAATCGGCACAATCTTCCTTAACAAGGCCACCAATATTTTCACCATGTTCAAATTTAAGGATATATTTAAAACCATCTCTAATAATCTCAACATCCATAAACTCAGATGCATATTGTGTAGCACAAAGGCCTAAACCATTAAGCCCTAAAGAAAACTCATAATTGGTAAATTGGTCTAAATTATATTTTCCGCCAGCATAAAGCTCACAAAACAAAAGTTCCCAGTTGTATCTATTCTCTCGCTTATTAAAATCAACCGGTATCCCACGGCCAAAATCTTGCACGGTAATTGATCTATCTTTATGCCGCGTTACAATAATCTTATTGCCAAACCCCGCTTTTGCCTCATCTATTGCATTCGAAAGGATCTCAAAAAATGAATGTTCACAGCCCTCAAGCCCATCCGACCCAAAGATAACTCCCGGTCTTTTTCTAACTCTTTCCGCCCCCTTAAGCGATTTAATACTTTCATTATCATAAACCCTTTCGGTT
>JBJEZM010000062.1:0-11941 GCA_051887395.1 Oscillospiraceae bacterium
AAGCATAAGCTTACTATTTTAAGAGATAAAAATACAGGTACAAAAGAATTTAAAGAGTTGATAGAAGAAGTAGCAATGCTTTTGTGTTATGAAGCTACTCGCAATTTGCAACTGAAAGAGATAGAAGTGGAAACACCACTGGAGGGAACCAAGGGCTTTACACTTTACGGCAGAAATTTAGCGGTGGTTTCTATTTTAAGAGCAGGAGAAGGTATGGTTGGTGGCATTTTGAATTTAATACCCACGGCCAAAGTGGGGCATATTGGCCTTTATAGAGACCCAAAAACGCTTAAACCTGTTGAGTATTATTGCAAATTACCAAATGATATAAGTGAACGTGAAGTTATGGTGGTAGATCCAATGCTTGCCACAGGAGGCTCTGCAGTTGAGGCGATATCGCAGATTAAAGCTAAAGGGGCAAAACAAATTAAATTTGTTTGTATAATTGCAGCACCGGAAGGGGTTGCTGCTTTAGAAAGAATGCACCCCGATGTGGAAATTTACACCGCTTATTTAGATAACTCATTAAATTCGCATGGCTACATTATACCAGGGCTCGGTGATGCAGGGGATAGAATCTTTGGAACAAAATAACTATTATATAAAGAAGGCAGATTTGCTTATGAAAAAACAAGTGACTCCTAAAAAAAAGAAAATTGATAATACATTTTCTGGCCTTGTGCTGGTGCTACTGGCTGTTGGGCTGCTTTCTTTATGCTCTGCAAGTTATGTGGTTAGTTATTATCAGTTTGAGAACAGCTGGCATTTTATAATTCGGCAGCTTATATTTGCAATTATTGGCGTTGTTGCAATGTTTGTAATAGGAAATATAGACTATAAAATTCTATTTAATTATGCCGAGCTATTTTACGGTTTTGCAGTGGTTTTGTTGGGGCTAGTTTTATTTATGCACCCAATTAATGGTGCTAGGCGTTGGCTTGCCTTGGGGCCGGTAACGTTTCAACCCTCTGAGGTTGCTAAACTTGCAACTATAATAATTTTTGCAAAATATATAACAATTAATGAAAAACGTATGAACACTTTTAAATTTGGTGTTACAAAATTAATTGGTTTTATGCTTGTTGTTGCAGGGTTAATGCTTTTAGAGCCGCATATTTCTGGCACGGTATTAATTTTTATAATTGGAGCTATAATGATGTTTGTTGGCGGCACAAATTTGTTTTGGTTCGCGGTTGGAGTGGCATTTATTGCATTTGTTGTGTTATTTGTGATATTTACTCCTGGGATTGCAAATTATGCGACCTCACGAGTTAGTTATTGGTTGAACCCTTTTGCAGATCCACAGGGTAAAGGGTACCAAACAATACAATCTTTATATGCTATAGGAGCAGGAGGAATTTTTGGCGTAGGTGTAGGCAACAGTAAGCAAAAGCAGCTTTACTTGCCAGAAGCTCAAAATGATTTTGTATTTTCGGTGGTATGTGAGGAAGTGGGGCTTGTTGGTGCTGTGATAATAATATTAATATTTGCAGCTTTATTTTACCGTGGAATTAGAATAGCACAAAGAACTTATGATAAATTTGGCTTTATGATAGTGGTTGGGATTATGGTTCAGTTAGCCATGCAAACTTTATTAAATATTGCAGTTGTTACGAACACAGTTCCTAACACAGGGATTAGTATGCCATTTTTTAGCTATGGAGGAACATCGCTTATGATGCTATTAGCAGAAATGGGTTTGGTGCTTTCTGTAAGTAAGTTTGGCGGAAATAAGCGACATTATTTAGTTTAATTTTTTAAAAGAGGAGATATAGATGATATGAGAGTAGTGTTAACGGGAGGCGGTACGGCCGGACATATTAATTCGGCACTTGCAGTTTTTGATCAAATAAAAAAACATAAAGATGATGATGTGGTGGTATATATTGGTAGGGCTGGCGGAATGGAAGAAGATTTGGTGAAACGTGCAGGTGTGAGGTTTAGAGGCATACAAGTTTCTGGTCTTAGTAGAGATTTTTCTTTAACATCGTTAAAGAAAAACTACAAAGCGATTCAAAAATATATAAAAACCATACATGAATCAAAAAACATTTTAAAAGTTTTTGCTCCAGATATAGTTTTTGCCACGGGCGGGTACGTTAGTGCTCCTGTCATACGAGAAGCATTAAGTTTAAAAATTAAAGTGGTGCTGCATGAACAAAATGAAAAACCAGGCCTTACTACAAAGCTTTTTGGTAATAGGGTAGATGCCCTTTTATTGCCATCGAACAATTGTAAAAGTAAATTTAAAAAGAAAACTCATCGCATTTTGCGAGTGGTTGGGAATCCGGTAAATTCGGAGTTTGGGGCATATTCTAAACAAGAAGCAAGAGAAAAACTAGGCTGGGCACAAGATGAATTTTGTATTGTTTCTTATGGTGGAAGCCTTGGAGCAGAAAGAGTTAATAGAGCTGTTGCAGATTTATTATTAAACTATAAAGAGTTAGATAATATTAGATTAGTACATGCAACCGGAGCAAAAAATTATAACAGATTCCTTGAATATTTGAAATCGCATAATTTTGATTTTGAAAAGCATGATAATGTTGTGATTCAAGAATATATATATAACATGCCATGTGTGATTAACGCCGCAGATCTTGTAATTTCACGTGCAGGGGCAATCTCTATTGCTGAGCTGCAAGCTGCAGGCAAGCCAGCAATTTTTATACCCTCACCGAATGTAACGGGAAATCACCAATTTTTTAATGCTCAAGCACTTGTAAAGAGTGGTGCAGGAGTAATGTTAGATGACAAAACTTTAGATGGAAATATTTTAATGGGAGCAATAGATAAATTATTAAGTAACGTGGAAACGCTTGAGAAAATGGCAGAAAAGATAAAACTAATGCATGTTAAAGATTCTGTGGAACTTATTTATAATATTTTAAGAGAAGTGGCAAAAAAATAAAAACAGAAGGTGCTTTATGCCAACAAGAACAACAAGCTTTGGAAGTGATTATATAGCAAAAAAAGCAAGGCAAAATGCGCTTAGGAGGCGAAGAAAAAGGCAAAGGGTAGTTATGCGTTTTGCAATACTTTTGGTAACCTTATTTGCTTTACTGTTTTGTATATATTTTTCATTAGGAGTATTTTTTAAAGTCGACAACATTATAGTTAAAGGTGAAAAACCATACAGTGATGCAACAATAATAAAAGTTAGTGGGATAAAAAAAGGGAAAAATATTTTTAGTTACAATTTCAACAATATTGCTAAAAAAATAGACAATAAATTGCTATATGCAGAAAATACAGAAATAAAAAGAAAATTACCGGGTACAATTTTATTTTTAATGCACAAAGCAAAGCCTGATTTTGTGCTAGAGTTTAAAGGGAAATATATAATTTTGAGTGAAAAAGGTAAAATTTTGAAAAAAAATACTTTGACAATTCCTAAAGATTTAGATATAATATTAAATGTAAAGGTGAATGATCCTGTTATTGGCAGAACAATTACAGGAGAGTTGGCAAAGAGCAAGTTAAAAATCTTTACAGAACTGCGCAATAGTGCTAAAAAAGCAAAGATTCATAATATAAAAACTTATAACCTTGACGATATACAAAATATAGTACTCTATTGTGGACCAGAAGGCAACATAAAAGTTAAATTTGGAAATTTAGAACAGTTAGATGATAAGATGCAATTTTTAGCGGCAATGTTCAATGGAAGCATAGATGAACGTGTGCAGAGCGAAATTGATTTGACAGAGCTTTTAATTTCGCATTGGGCAAGGTGGCGCCCGATTGAAGATAAAATTAAAGTGATTGATAAAGAGGATCAAAGTGCAAAAGAAAGTAAATCTAGCGAACAGGCAAGTGAAAAAGATCAATAAATTATTTATGGTTGCTAAAGGAATGGGATAAATAATTGTATATAAAATGTTTTAAGGAGGCCATGGGTGACTATGTCGGTAAGTAAAGACATAAAGTTGAATGAAGATGTTGTTGCATTAAAGATTGTTGGAGTAGGTGGCGGTGGCGGCAATGCTGTTAATAGAATGATAGATAGCGGTATTGTGAACAAATTAGGAGAAGGCACAGAAGTTATAAGAGATGGTGATATACAATTTTTAGCAATTAACACAGACCGTCAGGCATTAAAAAGATCTCTTGCAGATGTAAAAATTGTAATTGGTGAGAAATCAACCAAGGGTAGAGGAGCTGGAGGCAATCCAGAACGCGGTCAAAAAGCAGCGGAAGAGAGCAGAGATGAAATAGAAGCAGCGTTACGTGGTGCCCAGATGATTTTTATTACTGCAGGGATGGGAGGAGGCACTGGTACAGGCGCAGCTCCAATTGTGGCAGAAATAGCAAAAGAGCAAGGCATTTTAACGGTTGCTATTGTTACTAAGCCGTTTGAATTTGAAGGCAGAGATAGAATGGAACAGGCTGAAATGGGCATTTTAGAACTTCGTCAGCATGTAGACTCTTTGTTGGTTATCCCTAACGATAGATTAAGCCTTTTGCCAGATGCTAATTTAACATTGGCAAATGCGTTTAAAGCGGCGGATAATATTCTTAAACAGGGCACAATGTGTATATCTAAAATTGTAACAGATACCGGTCTTATTAACTTGGATTTCGCTGATCTTGCTGCAGTTATGCAGGATGCCGGTGATGCTCATATGGGTGTTGGGAAAGGTTCAGGAAAAGATAAAGCGCGTGAAGCAGTTGAAATGGCAATCTCTAGTCCATTGCTCGAAACATCTATTGATGGCGCAAAAGCATTACTGGTTAATTTTGTTGCTTCACCAGATATTGGTCTTTCTGAAACAGCGCTTGCCAACTCAATGATCAAAGAGGCTGCACATCCAAGCGCCAAGATTTTCTGGGGTGTAACATTTGATGATAGAATGAAAGACGAGGTAGAAATAACAGTAATTGCAACTAAGTTCGAAAAACCAGAGAGTGGAAAGCTGAACGTTAAAGATAATAGGGATAAGAACGGTTTTTTTAACAACTCTAGCTCTGGTGATGATGATTTCTTTATACATTTAACAAACAAATTGAATAATTTTAACAATGACTAAATTATTATATAGTGTTATAGCAAAAAAGCACGTGTGTTTTACGCGTGCTTTTTTGCTGACAGCAAACACATAAAAAGGGTCAGGTATTTTTTTATTAAAAAAATAAATAAAATTTGTATTTTTTGCGACGAATCTATTGCATTTAATTTTTTTTTGTGATAAAATAGACGATAGAAAATTCAGCATATTTTTATTGATAAAAATTAGGCAATTTACTATAAACATGTTGTGTATGTGGACAATTAGCTCAGTTGGTAGAGCATCCGCTTCACGTGCGGAGGGTCAAAGGTTCGAGCCCTTTATTGTCCACCATAGTAGTTTTAAAAGGAAGAAAGTAAAATTGCAATATTTTCACAAAAGTGTCTTACAAGCAGAGGCAGTTGCGGGGTTGCGTGTTATTCCAGGCAAAGTTTATGTAGATGCAACTGGCGGTGGTGGAGGGCATTCGGGTTTAATTTTAAAACAACTTGCTAACAGTGGTCAGCTTATTATTTTAGATAGGGATCCAGACGCTTATGAAGTTTTATTGCAACGATTCGGCAATAACGACAGTGTTAAAATAGTTAAATCAAACTTTGCTAATTTAGCGGAAGTTTTACAAAACCTGGGTGTTTTAGAAATTGCTGGTCTTATTATGGACTTAGGAATTTCATCGTATCAAATAGATAACGCAGATAGGGGCTTTTGCTACAATAAAGCGGCGCACTTAGACATGAGGATGGAAAAGGTAGGTGACTCCGCGAAAGACATAGTGAATAATTATTCGGTAGCAGAGCTTACGCATATTTTTAAAGAATATGGGGAAGAAAAATTTGCGTTTAAAATAGCTAAATACATAGAGGCAGTGCGTAAAACCAGATCAATAGAAACAACTAACGAACTAAACGCTATAATAGAAGAGGCTGTTCCTCAGTTTGCAAAAAAAGCACGGGGGCATTCTTCTAAACGAATTTTTCAGGCTATTCGCATTGAGGTGAACAGTGAGCTAGAATCTTTAAGAAAAGGTTTGCAGGATGGATTTAAAGTCTTGATGCCAGGTGGCAGGATTTCTGTTATCACATTTCATTCTTTAGAAGACCGTATTGTAAAGAATATGTTTCGCCAATTTGTGGGAGGTTGTGTTTGCTCTAAAGAGTTTCCTGTATGTATTTGTGGGGGCAGAATTACAGCTAATTTGGTTACAAAACATCCTATAATTCCAAGTGAAGAAGAGATAGAACAAAATAAACGTGCCAAAAGCGCTAAGCTTAGAATTCTAGAAAAATGCTAACCTAAAGATTACATGTTTAGTTTAAGCATTTTGGAATTATTTTACACTATTGAATACAATTTGATTTAATATTTTGTGGCAAGAAAGGAGTTTTATGATTGAATAAATTAAGTTCTGCGTGTCAATTAAAGCGTGAACAGGTTGAATTTAAAGTAATTACAAACGAAAGAGCAATAAAAACAGACAACAGTTTTAAATTTTTATTTTTTTTAAGCGCTTTATCAGTAGTACTAATTGTGGTTTCACTTTTTTTAAGGGTTCAACTAACAGAGCTTACGGAGCAAATCAACCAAGAAACAAAAAAGTTAGAAGTTTTAGAAAGCGAAGAATTACGTGTAAGGTCACAATTAGAGGAGAAAATGAGCGCACATAATCTAGAAGAGCAAGCTGCCAAATTGGGTATGGGCAAGGTTCAAGATTATCAGGTTGAATACATTAGTATTCCACGCAAAGACAATGTAGAAATTAATAACCAAATATAATGTATACGGTAACATAATCAACATTTTTTAAGCTTTTTATTTGAGGAGTGAACACTTTTGTGTGGCAAGTTAGTTGTTATAGCGGGTCCATCTGGGGTGGGGAAAGGAACTGTGGTACGCGAAATTATTAGGTTTAAAAGAAACTGCCGCGTTTCAATCTCTGCAACAACTAGAAAACCGCGAACAGGAGAAGTGGACGGCGAAGATTATTATTTTATTACAAAGCAAGAATTTGAAGCTAAAATTCGAAATAAAAAGATGCTAGAATATGAACAATATAACGGCAACTATTATGGCACTCCTTATGAATATACAGAAAGGAATTTAAAAGCAGGATTTAACGTGATTTTAGAAATTGATGTAAAAGGTGCATTAAATGTAAAAAAAATGTACCCACAGGCTTTATTAATTTTTCTAAAGCCACCATCGTTTGCCGAATTAAAAAAAAGGCTTATATGCCGTGGTACCGAAAAACCAGAAGAGATAGAGCAGCGTATGCAAGTGGCACGTTGGGAGATGGCACAGACTGAAAAGTTTGATGTATTATTAACTAACAATGATGTTAATTTAGTGACGGAAGAAATTATTAATATTATGAGATAAGTTTAATGTAAAATAAGGGAGCAGCGAATATGATTCAAATAGATGTTAATAAACTGAATAGCTCTGAATATAGTTATTATTTTATTGTAGTAGGTATTGCAAAAAGAGCAAGAGAGATTTATGACGGATTGGATATTAGAGTAAAGCAAGACGATGCAAAACCAGTTAGTTTAGCTATAGATGAGTTTCTAAACCATAGATATGTATTTTCGGTGAATGACAAACAATGAAGGAACAAATGCTTATTGCTGGTAAACATTCTGTATGCGAAGCTATTGTTTCTGGTTCTAAAATAAAAGAGGTTATATTTTTAAAATCTAAAGAACAAAATTTAAATACATTATTAACTGCGGCAAAACAAGCAAAGATAAAAATAAAAGCAGTTGAATATAATGAGATGAACAAACTTTATAAAGGCAACCATCAAGGTGTGGTAGCTTTTTTAGATGAATTTAAATATGCAGGGTTAGAAGAAGTTGTGAGCAGAACAAAAAATAGTAATAAAAGATTTTTTGCTGTTATTTTAGACCATTTACAGGATCCACATAACTTAGGGGCAATAATTAGAACAGGCTGTGTGTTTGGTGTAACTTGTGTTATAATTCCTAAAAATCGAAGTGTTCACGTAACTCCAAGTGTTTTAAAAATTGCATCAGGTGGCTGCGAGTACCTGCCAATTGTTATGGTGAATAATGTTGTTCAAACAATTGAATTTTTTAAGAGAAACAATATTTGGGTTTATGCTGCGGATTTTGGCGGAGAAAATGTTTTTAAAACAAAATTTTCTGGTGATTTGGCAATTGTAATTGGGGCAGAGGGCAAGGGCGTGAGCCATTTAGTTAAGCAAAAAAGTGACTTTTTAATATCAATACCAATGCCGGGCAAGCCACTTTCTTTAAATGCATCTGTAGCGGCAGGGGTGGTTATAGCAGAGGTTACTAAACAATGTTTAAATTAAAGGGGAGCTTTGATGAACAATAACAAATTCAGCGTAGATGAAATCCTTGAAGAGGTTAGATTACGCAACATTAAAAAAAATAAAGGCTTTTCTGAGCCCAAACAAGAACAAAATATGGAGGTTAAAGTAGAACCAACTAGATTAGATATTCCGTTTAGTTTTAATTTAGATCCTGATATAAAGCCAAATGTAGGAGTGACCGAAATCTCTGCAACAACAAAAGAAACGCTACAATTAAAAAGAGAAACAGTAACAGATGAATTTGTGCAAAATAGTAATATAGACATCGAAAACGATGATATGCTAAACGAAGCATTGAATGATTTTGAGATTACGGATACATATAAAAAAGAAAGCATAGAACAAAATCGAGATGATATAAATTATATAAAAAAAGAATTAAATAACAGAAGAAAGACAGTATTTTGGGAATTAATACTTAGCATAGGTTCTTTTGTTGTTTTATTTTGGCTGTTTTTAGTAAATACAATGGCAGAAAAGTTACCAGCATTTTTGCAGATTATCCCAAGTCAGGTAAATTCAGCACTTATTGAGGCAGCTTTCTTAATTATATCGGTTATTTTAGGTTCAGATATAATTTTAAACGGATTTTCTCAGCTCTTTAAATTCAAAGCAAACTGTAATAGTTTAATAAGCCTAGCAGTAGTGGGGGCGTGTATTCAAAGCGGGTTTGCGATAGTAACTCCGTATTTGATTGCGCAGCAATGGAATAATATGTATGGTGTTGTGGTAACGGCTGCCTTAGCTTGCTTTCAATTTAATAAATATGTTCTATTAAAAGTGGCTTGCCAGAACGCTTTAATTTTACAAAAAGATAAAAAATTTACAATAAAAAAGATTGCATCTGAGCCAGTTAATCAATTAGATTATATTATGGAGCAGGAGAATTCCAATATTTGCTTACCTGTGCCGGTAAAAGAGTTTAATAGGGTACTAGATAAATTAGAAAAACCAAGTTATTTTGATAAAATAAGCCGCTATATATTACCAGGCGTTATTGTGCTAGTGGCAGCATTGCTGGGTTATTTGTTATTTAAAAAGAGCAATTGGATATTTATTGAAACAGCTTTAGCGGGGCTTTTGATTATATCTGCACCAATGTTTGGGAACCTTTCATCTAACATATTTTTACTTTCACTTTCTAAGCGTTTAAAAAAAGCAGGCGCGGGAGTTTACTCGCTTAACGATTTAGACACACTAAAGAATGTTGGGCGCGTTGTTGTTAGAAGTGAAGATATATTAGCCCAAACACATATGCAGCTCCTTAATATGGAGCTTTTTAAAGAAAGCGATGTGGACCTGGCAATATTAGGGACAGCAAGTATTTTAAAGGCTGCAAAAGTAGAAATAGCTGCTTTATTTAGCAAGATGCTTGCCCATGAAGATATGCTTGAAAATGTAGAAGGTTTAAATATTGAAGGCGATATGGGGTTTTCTGGCTGGTGGCGTGATAAACGTATTTTATTTGGTACAAGGGGGCTTATGATAAACCATGGAGTACGAACACCCTCTAGAGAGTTTGAAAGAATGCATTTGCAGAATGAGCCAGGTGAAATTGTTTCTAGAGCCCTTTACATTGCTTTAGATGGAACTTTGTTAGCGATGTTTATTATTGGTCACAGACCACTTTTAAAAGCAAAAAGGGCACTAAATAACCTGCAAAAAAATAAAACGGTTATTTTATTAACCACTAACGATGCAACACTTTCTGTGGACAATATAATAACTCTTTATAATTTGGATCAAGAATTATTTGAAATTGTACCACAATTTGCGAACGGTTTGCTAAAGGAGGATATGGCACTCGAAAATGCTCCAGCTGAGATCATATTGGAAGATAGGTTGCTTGGTTTAGCTTCTGCTGTAAATTTGGCATCAAAAGCTCAAAACACAGCAAAAGTATCAACTTTTATTCAATGTTTGGGTTTGCTTTTAGGTATAGTTCTTCTGATGTATTTCATATTAAGTGAGCATTTAGAATTAATGTCTGGCATGAATATGTTGGTCTATAATATACTGTGGGGTTTTATATGTATTCTTTTGCCGTCAATTAAAGGGATATAATTGCAAATATTAATGACTTATGATATACTATAAAAAACGTATATAAGGGAGGAAGTTTTTAATGGTTAAGAACACAAAAAAATACATTTCAATTTTTATGTCAGCAATAATGAGTTTAGGGTCTAACATGTTTGTTTGCAAAACATATGCGGCAGAAGCCAATATAGATATGGCGAATGTAAAAATGTTAATAGTAGATTTGGCAAATTCACATACACCAAGCTTAAGCAATAATGAAAATTGCAGCTTTTCGGATGAAAATACAGTTTGTGACCTAACAGGCAGAATGGGCAGCAGCTACTATATTATTTTTGGTGAATCGGCAAGTGCTAGTAAGTTTGTTGGAAATAAAGACAACACTTATCAAGGAACAGACAACTTTAAGAGTGATTATAAAGTTACAACAAAAATAAGCAAAAATAAAACCATCAAAGGTATGGAAGCGTCTGCAACTTATATAAATGGTCTTTCTGGGGTAAAAAATGGTGTGTGGGGTGTCCAGTTAGACTTTCCAACAGAAAATGTAGATGTTTCCTCCGAGGTTAAGTATATAGTAGATGTCAATTTAAAATGTTTTTCATCTGGCGAAGACAAAGACTTTATTATAAATATGACTTTAATGCCGCCAGAAAAAATAGACCGTGCTGTGGTGATGATGGCACAAAATAATACTATTGATGTAAAATATACTAACTCAGTGAAACTAACCCAAGCTGGGCTTACTAAGATGCGTGCAACAAAAAAGCGTGATTTTGCAATCAACTTTCCTAATAATGTGTCTATATATATTCCAAGGATTGTAACACAAAAAAAGGCATGTGTAGTTGGTGGTGGTTTTGAAACTTGCCCAGACATGGAAGACAGAGCTATTAAAGAAGCAAAGAGTATGTTTTTTGTAAATATTGCAGGAACAATGAGCGATAAAATGACAATTTCGTACCCACTTGAAGACGCGTTTGAAGGAAACGATGATGAAATTAAAAAATGGAAAAATGTTACAAAGGCATATGTTTATCCAGTTGATATAGAAGAGCTGGCAAAAAAGGTCAAGCTTTCGGATAATACTAATTTAATTGATTTTAGTAGAAAGTTAGAAGCAAAAATAAAGGATGGCGTAGCTACATTTACACTTATTGATGGCTGCATAGACCTTACTAAAGAGATTTATATGATTACATTAAAACAAGTTTCTTCGAGTGATTTCCCAACAGAGGTAGAAGTAACAACAAAAAAAAAGAAATCGACCACTAGAAAGAGCACAAAGCCAAGCAGCAAAAATAGCACTTCTAAAAGTGAAACAACGAGCACAAAAGCTTAGAAAAAGCAAAATAAAAAGAGCCCTCACAATTTATTTATGAGGGCTCTTTTAGGTAAAAACATAATGGGGAGAATTAAATAATAAAAATGCACTTGTTTGCAATAGGAGATTTACATTTGTCGTTTGGTGTAGAAAAGCGCATGAATATTTTTGAAGGCTGGGGAGATTACGAGCAAAGGATAAAAGACAATTGGC
>JBJEZM010000063.1:0-2889 GCA_051887395.1 Oscillospiraceae bacterium
CTTGAGGCACACCCGCTGCGTTCCTTGTGCCAGCGTGATAAAACGTTAAAACATCGTTGCCGTTTTGATCTTGTTCGATATCAAACTTTGCAATATCCACACGGCCACGGCCATCAATTAGTTTACGTTCTTCTGCAGTTAAAGCGTGATTGCCAAATTGATCTTCTATTTGTGTTTCGTTTGCTTTTAGGCTTACACGGCATATTAACATTTTGCAGCCGTTGACCTCTTCTGTTAAGTTTTCAGCCTCTATTGGGATATAGTTCGACAGTTCTTTTAGTTTTTTATCTCTGGCGTCTTCTAGTGAAAATGTCACTCTACCGCCCGCTGATGCTGCAGAAATTTCTAAACTTAAATTGTTTATTTCTTCTAGAAGGTTGTTGATTGCTTCTACCTGTGTTGAAAAGTTTTGAGTTAATTTTTTTTCTGTTTGCTGCACCATGCTATATGTTCGTTTTATTGTTTCTATAAGTGTGTGAACTGCATTTCTGACGTTTTGTTTTTTAGCGACGTCATATTTATCGGTACTTAAATTATCTAAGGAAAGCCTTAATGTTTTTAATGCGCCACCCATATCACTTGCATCTACGGCTGCGTTAGGATCATCTGCAATTTGTTTGGCATTTGGGGATGTGATATATTGTTCTAGCAACGAAAAGTTATCGCTTACAGTTTTATAATATTCTGCCGAAGAGTTCATTGCTCGCAGGTCATTTAGTGCGTAATCATTAGATATTCTACACAGATCCGCTAAAACACATCTTAACTCATTTGAATATAGTGCTACATCGCGCCGCGCATAGCCTTCGGTTTCGCTATTTACACGATTTTCGGAAGCTGCCATGATGCCCAAGCGGGATGCCTTTAGGCCGTTAGCCATTTTTGATATGCCAACTAATGAACCTGTTTGTGCGGTGCCCCTTTTAAACATTGAAGCTTGCCCATTATATATTGCCATGATTTAATCGCTCCATTCTTGACTTTTTTAACTTTATAACATTACATCTAAGTTGCTGGTTGCTGCATTATTTAATTTATTTACATAGGACTGCAAATGTTCGTTATAGTTTTTTGTGATTTTGTTATTTTCTTCCATTGTTTGACGGAATTTTAAAACCACTTTTTTAAGCTTTAAATATGCGTCCTCGATTTTTTGTTTTTCTTTTGCTGTTTTATATGTTAGTTCCTTTACAACATCTTCAAGATTTTTATTTTTATAGCCTAAACTACTGCAAAGTTCTTGCCTTTGTACTTCCAGCCCTCTTGCTTTGAGCACAAGTGGTTGTTCTTTGCGTTCGAATTTATTTAGCTTGTTAAAATCTAAGGTTATTAAAACCGAACGCTTTTGCGCCTCTATTTCATTTAATTCTGAATAACATTCCGTTAGCCCTTGAATTAAAAATGCTAGTTTATTAAGCATTTAGTATTCCACCTTTATGCCAGGTTGATCATATCTGCTGCAAGTTTTGCGCAATCTACCTCATATCGCCCGGATTCAATTTGGTGTTTTAGACGATTTATTTTTTCTTCGCTTGCCACCTGGTTGACTTCTTCTTTAATTTCTTCTGCAATATCTAAGCATTCTAAAAAATTGTTAGAAAATTCAACGTTATCGAATTTATCTTTAAGATTTGCAGAAAATTTTGCCGTTTTTTTACGATCTTTTGCTTCTGCTAATTTTTCTGCACCCAATATTGCGCCCAAACCCATATTGATCTTCATAGCTGAAAGCCCCCCTATTGCGAAATGGCCGTGTTTTTTTATTCCTTTGCTTTATATATCGGCTAAACTCAACAATAATTAAATTATGTAATAGAAATTTTAAAAATATTTTTTAAATTTCTATTCAAAATCTTGTGTATTATTTTCTGTTATTGTAATTTTATCTGGCTTATCACAATCGAACAAGTATTCTTTTAAAAGTTTATCGTTTATCATAATCTGGACTTTATGAACACCTTTTGCGATAAATTGAACATGCCATTCTTTTACCTCTGTTAAATCTAGTGTTTCTTCTTGAATGTTTTCGCCGTCTAACAATGCCTTTAATGTAACCTCTTCTGCCATATCAGGAAGGTCTACTTTAAGGTCGCATCTTTTAGCGCCTTGTTCTCCGGAGCTGACCTGGACGTCCACTGCCTCTCCCAACTCTACTGCTTGCCCTGGAGCAGGGTTTTGGCGAAGCACTACATCTTTAGGCTGATCGCTATTAACATATAAAACCGCACCAAGCTGAAGCTTCATTCCTTCGAGCATTTTTTTAGCACTTTCTAGACTGAATTTATTTAGATCTGGTACTTTTATTTCTTTATTTTCTGCACCGCTGCTTATATATATTGTGACCTCTGAGCCCAGCAATATATTACTCTCTGCTGCTGGCTCGGTTTTGATAACAATGTCTTTTTCCATTTCGTCATCGAAGATATTGATTATTTTTGCGTTAAGACCTAAATTTTTAAGCTCTGAAATTGCCGTTTGAATCTCTTTATTTACGATATCTGGCATTTTTATGTTCTTTTGCCCTTTACTTACTTTGACCTTTATTATTGTATTTTCTTTTGCAGGGCGGCCTGCTTTCGGAGTTTGTTCGCATATTTCACCCGTTGCATATTCGCTATATTCCGTTGTTACAAGTTGGATATCGAATTTGGAATATTCTGGCTCGTCTTTAATTAATTCATAGTTTTCGCCCAGCAAGTCTGGTACTGTAATATTCTTTGTTGGATTGAAAATTCCACTAAGGAACAGGGCTCCCCCAACTATTGTTAAAGTCATAAAGAAAATTATACACGAAATCACCATTAGCATTTTTACCCAGGACATTTGATTTTTACTATTGTTTTTGTTATTGTTCTGAAAATATGGTCTCTATTTCTTCATTAGATATTG
>JBJEZM010000064.1:0-2871 GCA_051887395.1 Oscillospiraceae bacterium
CGAAAGTCCATAAAGAATTGTCCCGCTTTCATTCATAAATTCTGGAATAAACTGTTTGCCGTTACTTACTTCAAAAATCACTTCTTCTGCTCGTGTTTTTTTGTCAATTCTGTAAACTTTTGCATTTTCTCCATTGTTAAATTCCTGTGAGATTCTTAAGTAGTGATCGTTATCATTTGGTATATTAAATATTGCAGATTGCCAGAAACCACCCTCTAAATTGATCTTTTCCCATATATCTTCTGCAACGTTAATTTTATAATACACAAATTCTCGCGAGGATTTATCGTAGGTTTTAACGTAAAGATAAAATGTACCATCTTGCTTTAAATAACCAGCATATTTAAAACTTTTGCCCGTTCTTTTCGTTAAGTCTTTCTCTTTATAGCCAGAAAATGATGACGAATAGATATGATAGCATTCATCTCCGCCGTTATCTTTAAAATATAATAAACGGTCCCCTGCCCATTGAATTCCAGAAATATCGGAAGTTTTTGCGCTCGAAACCCTTGTAATATTACCATTTGATTTATTTTTTACAAATACATTATAAACATCAGACCAACTATCTAAATAAGCTTCATAGTCTCCATTTGGTGAAATTTGCACATTTGTTTTTGATTTTTGAGTATTTATTAACAGGTCTACTGGCCCCTGTGGATAATTTACACTCTTAAAGCAATTTGTTCTTTCTTCTCTAATTGCTTCTAAAATATCAAGAGCCAATTTATAATTAAATTTGCTGTCAATTTCTTTATTCTCAGGTATAATGCCCTCTGCTTGCAGAATTGAAAAATATGCATCTGCTAACATATCCTCTTTAGAAACCCCCGCAGCGCGTAAAGCTAATTTTATTGCATCACCAACTGTAACATCTGTGCGCCCTTTTTTATATGAATCAAGCCCTGTTGTTAATTCTCGCTTTTCTGCTCGTTTTGTATTATCTTCTGCATCATCGTAGTCGAACAGCCAAAGTACCATGTTTAAAAATTTTGCTTTTTTAACCACCTTTGTAAATAAGCTCTTAGTAACCAATTTATTCTTCTTTAAGATTTTAAAAGCATATTTGTCTTCTGTTTTTGTTGCCAAATTTGCTGCCGTTATTTGCGCATTTTCTTTTTGCGCAGCTGCAAAAGTATATTGTATATTGGAGGTAGCGAGCCCCAAACTGATTACAACACTTAAAAATAAACTTACGAACCTGTTCCTCAAAATAAAAATTCCCCCCCTTATAAAATATAGTACATCTACATTAAATTATAATATTGGGGTATGAAAATTTCAAGGGCTAATTTTCACTTTACTTATAGTTTAGATTATGTTAAAATTAAAGCGTTAAAATTAAATTTACGGAGAAAAAAATGTGTTACGCAAAAGATACAATCACTGCAATAGCAACTCCTTATGCGCAAGGTGGAATCGGCATTATACGAATTTCTGGCACAGAGGCAAAAAATATTGCAAAAAAAATATTTAAACCCGCAAAAACTAATTCAAATATTTCAAATTTAGCAGGTTATTGTGGTTTGCTCGGTCATGTCGTTTATAATGATAAAGTTATAGATGAAGCAATTTTACTCAATTTTAATGCACCTAAAAGTTATACCGGAGAAGATGTGGTAGAAATATCTGTGCATTCGGGTTTATTTATATTAAAAGAAGTTTTAAGAGCTGTTCTTAATTCTGGTGCAAGGTTAGCACAACCCGGCGAATTCACAAAACGCGCTTTTTTAAACCAAAAAATAACGCTAACAGAGGCAGAAGCTGTTGCCGATCTTATCTCTGCGAACAACGAACAAGCTCATAATGCGGCTCTTTTGTTAAAGCAGGGTAAACTTTTTAAGTTTTCGCAGGTAATTGCAAATGAATTGCTTTCTGTTATAAGCCACCTGGCTGCATTTATAGACTACCCCGAAGAAGAAGTTGCCGATGTGGATTTAAAACAATTAGATCTGCAAATTTTTAATATTTACTCCAAACTCCGCGAACTTTTAAAAACATACGATTTTGGTAAAATAATAAAAGAAGGAATCTCTACCGCAATTGTTGGTAAACCCAATGTAGGTAAATCTACTATTATGAATCTGCTTTCTGGGTTTAACCGCAGCATTGTTACATCTGTGCCTGGTACTACAAGAGATATTATAGAAGAATCTATTGCAATTGATGGCATTATGTTAAAAATCGCAGATACTGCAGGGTTGCGTAAAACCGAAGACCCGGTTGAAAATATCGGTGTGCAGCTTGCAGAAAAGCAGTTGGAGCAGTCTGATTTGGTTTTAGCTGTTTTCGACGCCTCTAAACCATTAGAAAATTACGATTATGAATTATTTAATAAAATAATAAATAAAAACGTAATTGGTATTATAAATAAAACAGATCTTCCATGTAAAATTGATTCTGAATTAATAAAAAGTAAGATAGGTTTAGTAGTTGAAGGCTCTGCACAAAATAATGAATTGCTATCTAAACTTGCTTCGGCTATTAAAATCAAAGCTGAAATAAACTTAGATTGCAACTGTATTTTAGCCAATGAACGTCAGCGTGACTGTGTTAAAAGAGCTGCAAAATGCCTTAAAGAAGCTCAAACTTTAATTACACAAAAACAAACACTGGATATAATTAGTGTGTATTTAGAAGACGCGCTGCATTTTTTATTTGAATTAGAAGGCAAAGAGGTTTCTGACGCAGTAATTGACGATGTTTTTGCAAAGTTTTGTGTTGGAAAATAAAAATAAAATTAAAAAATTAACTGCAAATTCGGTATTGACAAGCACTTGAAAATTTGATATACTATTTATAATAGAGACGGGCGGGTGTAGTTCAATGGTAGAATTCCAGCCTTCCAAGCTGGTCGCGTGGGTTCGATTC
>JBJEZM010000065.1:0-2869 GCA_051887395.1 Oscillospiraceae bacterium
CTTTACTATGTTTTCCTGTCATTTTTCTTTCCTTTCATCTTTTTGTTTTTTCTTAGCTAACCTCATAGCAAAAGTGGATGTACAGCAATTTGTTACCATAATTGCGGATAAAAATACAGAAAATCCTTTTTTTAGCATAGCTGTAGCATTTTTTGTAGTATCTAACATAAAGTTCGCTCCTGGTTTTTTTATTGGCATTTTTATTATATAATATTGCTACATTTTTGGCAAGTTTTTATAAAAATATTATCGATATTTTTCAAAAAAATCAGTTTGACAGAGTGTTAAAAAACGGTTATAATTATCAAAGGTCATAGTTGGGAACGATAGGTATAAAATTTAAAATAATTTTAAGAAAGAAAATATGTTTATAATTAAACAAATTGCAATTTTATAGTCGGCTGTTGTGTGTTTGGCATTAACCGGTTGTGAAAGTTCCAATTCAAATAAGGCGGAAGAGGGTGTGCAAGAAAGCGCTGTTATTAAAGAAGATAGCAAAGCGGTTGCTACAATAAAGCATGGTTTATTGTTTAACCTTTTTGAAGAAAGATATTTTTTGTTTTACGAAGATAAAAGTAATAATAACTCTGTTGTGCTTAATGAGAATTTGGGTGTTACAAGAGATCTGCAGTATGGTATGGGTCTTGGTTTCCGATATACTCTTAACGGTGCTGATGCAGATTTTTCATTTGGTGCTGTGGATGAACATTTGTCGGCAAGTGTTACTTTTGATGGTGACAATGTAACAAATATTGAGTGGAAGAATGATGATGGTTCTAATGAGTCTACAGAAACATTAGTATATGTTTCTGAGATGTCTTTAGAAGAATTTAGTGACTCTTATACTAATAAAGAAATCTATGACCAAGTCTTTAAACACTATGGCACAGAGATTGATTCACAAGCTTCTGCTGCTCTTTCATATATTATTTTAACAAACTGGGGCCAAACGAGTTACAGCTAAATTTGTTAAATCTACAGAAGATCCTGATTTTGATAATGTTTTAGCCACTTACACAATAGATAGGTTTATAGGCAAGGGGGAAGTTACAATTTCTCAAGGGGAAAAAGAACCTATAACCAAAGAAGTAGAGCTGAAAAAGTAGAATAAAAAATATTGATGCAAATAAATTTGCATCAATATGGGGATGTAGCTCACTTGGGAGAGCGCTTGAATGGCATTCAAGAGGTAGTCGGTTCGATCCAGATTATCTCCACCAAATAATTAAAATAGGTACCTATATAGGTACCTATTTTGTATAGTAAATGGTTTTATTTTGGACCAAGCAGCATTTGCAAAGCTTGTGGAAGGCAGAGATAAATTGCTGCACGGTTTACATGAGGCAAAATCAACTTTTTATACAGCTGAGCGGCAGTTCTACCGTTTACGAATATCTGCTTTATATTACAGCTATTTAAAACCACACTGATATCGTTAGCTTTTACATTGTTTATAGAGGAATCGGAACTGCCGCAAACATTACAGGGAGCGATAACATCCCATAACGCAATATGATTTTTCAGCAAAAAACTTTTTTATCTTTTATTGAAGCTTGAAAAAGATTGCTGCTATGCTCAAAAACAGCGGCTATAACCTGCCAAAAACGATTTTGAGGATGGCCATAAAAAACATAGTTTCACGTGATTTTATTGATGGGAAACTGCCAAGAATTAATATGCGAGAATTTTTATTAAGCACAGGTGGAATGGGATGAGTTATAATGTTTGGCATAAAACCTTCTAAAATAAAAAAATTAAGTTTAAAAGTTGGCGGAGCGGGTGGGATTCGAACCCACGTGAGGTTGCCCTCAAACTGATTTCGAGTCAGCCCCGTTATGACCACTTCGATACCGCTCCATGTTAGCTATAAATATAATACATTATAGCGCAATTAATTTCAAGATACTTTTAAAAAAATGATAACTATTTTTGATATATAGTATATTTTAGACTAATAAATAAAAAATCTTAAAGATTAATCTTTATTAAGGGGTAGCTTTTTATAATATTTTAATATATAATATTAAATATAAAATTATACTATAAAATAAAGCAAATAAATTAAGGAGGCCATGATTTTGGAAGCTCCGGATCAAGATAATATGGCAATTAAAATGGTGGGCATATATAAATATTTTGGGCCTTATTGTGCTTTGAACAATGTTAATTTAAATGTAAAAAAAGGTACAATGCATGCAATATTAGGTGAAAACGGCGCGGGTAAATCTACTTTAATGAATATTTTATACGGAATGTCTAAACCAGATGCTGGCCAAATATTTATTAATGGTAAATTGCTAGATATAAAACATCCTAAAATTGCTATTGAAAATAAAATTGGTATGGTTCATCAGCATTTTATGTTGGTGCCAACATTTACTGTTGCACAGAACATTATGCTGGGTAAAGAATTAACTAAACCCTTTGGTATTTTGGATTTTAAAAAAACTAATTGTGTAATTGAAGAACTTTCTGAAAAATATAACCTTTTAATAAACACCAAGAAAAAAATAGAAAACATGTCGGTTGGAATGCAGCAACGTGTAGAGATTCTTAAGGCGCTTTATCGCGAAGCAGAAATTTTAATTTTAGATGAGCCAACGGCAGCGCTAACTCCGCAAGAAGTAAAAGATTTGATGTTTACATTACAAGCTCTGGTGCGGCATGGTAAAACAGTGGTTATTATTACACATAAACTAAACGAGATCAAGCAGGTCTGTGATTTTTGCACCATCATAAGGCGAGGCAAAGATATTGATTCGGTAAATGTAAATAAATATTCCGAACAACAGTTAGCTTCTATGATGGTTGGCTATGATATGGATTTAAAAATAAATAAAACAAAGGCAGCTCCTAAAGATGTGGTTTT
>JBJEZM010000066.1:0-2867 GCA_051887395.1 Oscillospiraceae bacterium
AGCATAAAAGAAGTTGGAGAGACCATTCAAAGAATGGTGGCAGATTTTGAACAAATTGAGTTTAATAAAGCTTTAAATAAGCCAAAAGTAGGAATAGTGGGAGAGATATTAATAAAATATCACCCATATGGAAATAATTTTGTTGCAGAGTTTTTAGAAAAAGAGGGTGCAGAGGTCATTTTGCCGGATTTAATGGGTTTTGTAAAGTTTATGGCAACAGATAATATTGTGGCAAATAATCTTTACACAAATAACAAAAAAGGCGCAATACTCAGTAAACTGGCGCTAAGAGCTTTAGATTTTTTTGAAAAAGCCACAAAAAAAGCTTTAGTTAGTTCGAAAAAAAATTACTTAAAACCAGTTGAAATTTGGAATTTAGCAAAGAAGGTCAAGCCGATTTTATCTGTCGGGAATCAATCTGGAGAGGGTTGGTTTTTAACTGCAGAAATGCTTGAGTATGTAGAAAATGATATAACAAATATAGTTTGTGTGCAGCCGTTTGCGTGTTTGCCAAATCATGTGGTTGGCAAAGGGGTTATTAAAACAATTAGAGAAATATACCCCAAAGCTAATATTGCGCCAATTGATTACGATCCGGGAGCAAGCCAAGCGAACCAGATAAATCGTATAAAATTATTGATGTCTGTTGCTAAAGATAACATGAAACAAAAGTAAGATTTATTATTGTTTTTTAATTTATTGTAATTAAAATGCTAATATGATAGAATTTATTTATATTCGATAATTTGTTATTAAGAAAGGCAGTTATTTATGAATGTTATTACAGGCAAGGCACGTGGAACCAAATTAGAAGCACCAAACTCAACTATTACCAGACCTACATCTGGGGTAGTTAAAGAAGCGATATTTAATATAATTCAATTTATTGTGCCAGGAGCTAAGGTACTAGACCTTTTTGCAGGTTCTGGGCAGCTGGGGATAGAAGCTTTGAGCCGAGGAGCTGCGCTTGCTACTTTTGTGGAGACTAGCACTATGGCTAAAAACGTGGTTATAGCGAATTTAAAGCGCACAAAATTGCAAGATTATGCGGTGGTAAAGCAGCAACGAGCAGGGGATTTTTTGGACAGCAATAATGTTTTATTTGATATTGTAATTTTAGATCCGCCGTATTATAAGAATATAATTAATGAACTTATGCCAAAAATTATAAAAAATACTGCACCAAACGGAATTATAATATGTGAAATGGCAAAGGTAGATGAAGTTGCAGATAGTTTTGATGTGTGGCATAAAGATAGAACATACCATTACGGTAGAAAAAGTTTAGTTGTTTTTAAAGAAGCTAATTAGTTAAGAGGGAGCAAATAAGATGGCATATAAGCATTTATACCACATTAATTCGCCAAAAGATATAAAAAATATGAATATTAAAGAACTGCAAGAATTATCTGCAGAGCTGAGAACAAAAATTATTGATACAGTCTCTAAAAACGGTGGGCATTTGGCATCTAATTTAGGTGTGGTTGAATTAACCATTGCACTACATAAAACCTTTGATTTGGAACAGGATAAAATTATTTGGGATGTTGGTCATCAAGGGTATGCTCACAAGCTTTTAACTGGTCGCAAAGATAGATTTGCTACATTGCGAAAAAAAGGCGGAATTTCTGGTTTTATAAACCCTAAAGAAAGTAAGTATGATACTTTTCTTGCCGGGCATAGCAGCACATCAATTTCTGCAGCATTGGGTATAGCAAAAACAAATGAACTAAAAGGCTTGTCAGTGTATACTATCTCTGTAATTGGAGATGGGGCTTTAACTGGTGGACTTGCCTTTGAAGGCTTGAACAATGCAGGGGAAGGGGCAAAAAATTTTATTGTAGTTCTTAATGATAACAGTATGTCTATTAATAAAAATCAGGGCGGTATAGCAAATTATTTGAATAATATTCGTAGTAGTTATTTTTATTTGAATTTAAAGAGCGAAACGGTTGATATATTAAGTAAGGTACCGCTTTTAGGAAAGTTGCTAATATCTTTTACACGTGCGGTAAAAAATAAAATAAAAGCATTAATTTATCCTAAAACTATATTTGAAAATTTGGGATTTGTATATTTAGGTCCGGTGGATGGAAACAATTTAAAAAATTTAATGTATGTATTTTCTTGCGCAAAAAGAATACAAAAGCCGGTGTTAGTGCATGTTAAAACCAAAAAAGGTAAAGGTTATCTTCCTGCGGAGATGAAGCCGGAGACCTATCATAACTACCCTAATAATGCGGCAAAAGAACCAACTTTTTCATCTAATTTTGGAAAGTGTATTTTAAAACTTGCTCAAAATAATAAGCGAATTTGTACACTTACAGCAGCTATGCGAGATCAAGTGGGTCTTTTGGAATTTGCAAAGCAGTTACCTAACCGTTTTTTTGATGTGGGAATAGCAGAAGAGCATGCAATTACATTTGCGGCTGGAATGGCGACTAATGGTTTTATTCCAGTGGTTGCAATATATTCTACGTTTTTGCAGCGTGGGTTCGACCAGCTTGTTAATGATATTGCGTGCCAGAATTGCCATGTTGTTCTTGCTGTAGATAGAGCTGGATTTGTTGGCGAAGATGGGGAAACTCATCAAGGTTTATTAGATGCCGCTTTTTTAAGCACAATTCCTAATACAACAATATATGCGCCGTCTAGCTACAAAGAGCAGGAGCAATGTTTAACTTGGGCAATAAATGGCAAAGGGATTTGTGTGGTGCGTTACCCTAAAGGTAGCGAGCATAGTGCAGCTGATAGTTTTTTTGAGCCGAACAAAGAATATTTGTGGTTGCCACAGCCAGATAAAGACATTTTGCTTATAACGTATGGCAGGCTTTTTGAAACGCTTGTAGATTTTCCGGAACGATTTA
>JBJEZM010000067.1:0-11432 GCA_051887395.1 Oscillospiraceae bacterium
AAAAATATTTGTTTCTGTAAACTTATATACCTAACAGGATACCACAAATGTGTCAATACGTCAAACTTATTCCAAACAACCAACTTCTTTATTTCATTAAAATAGCTTTTCAAAGCCCTTCTAATCAGCTCTGCATCCGCTCCTCCTTCACGCAGTTTATAAACATCAACAAAATCCGGCACAGAATGCACTGACCCTAGAACCACATCAAAGTTAAAAGAATTTATTATCTTTCCTGCCAATTCCGTGTTTATCTGCGCAGAACCAAGCTCTATACCAAACATAATATTATTCTTTTTAGCTTCATTCACTTCTTCAATTTCAGCTTCAATCTTTTCCATACGTTTTTTTATATCATCAAACTGCGTCTCTTTAACTAATTCACAATGATCAGTTATCGCACAAGAAACAATCCCCACATTAGGTAAATAATCTGCAATCTTTTGAACACTGTCACGCCCATCCTTCGAGTTTTCACTATGCACATGGGAATCATACATTATTCTATTACCCCTCGCTCCTCAGATTTTTTAAATTTAATATAATTTTCTAAAATCAAAACTGCTGCCACTGCATCAATAATATTTTTGCGCTTTTTGCCAAAAACCTCATTATCTTTTAAAATTTTATGCGCCAAAACCGTTGTACTGCGTTCATCCCAAAGCACAACGTCTAGTTTTGTAGCAAGTTTTAATTTGCTCACTAACCTTTCTGTTTTGGCAGCACGCTCACCGTTAGAGCCATTCATATTCTTGGGGTGCCCCACCACAACTCTTTCCACATTCTGTTCTTTGGCAATCAATGCAATTTCTTCAACTAATTTTGTTATATCCTTTTGTTTAACAACCCTAAAAGGTGAAGCTAACATTTCCAAAGGATCGCACATTGCAATGCCAGTTCTAGCATCACCAAAATCAACTGCCATCATTTTCATATATTTGCGCTCCTAAATCAATTAAAGCGAACATATTAAATACTGTCACACAATAATTATACTAACACAATTCAACAAAAAAAGCAAACTAACTTTAAATTAAAATTTTCTTTTTAAAATCGGATTTTTTTAAGTTCAGCATGCATAACCTTAAACAAACAAACCAACCAAGTATTGCTCATCATCCACATTGTCAACCAGTATCATCTCTTTAGCACCATTATAAGGCTTTTTGTATTCATTGTTTTTAATATAATCTAATGCCGATCTAATTGGCTTAACAAGTAACCTGTCATCATAAATTCCACCAATTATCTTTTCATTGTAATAAATAATATACTCGCCCATCATAGCCCTGTATGTAATATTTTCTAATTCAGATGACTGATTCAAGATAAAACCCAAATAATCTTTGCTCTACGCCATAGGATACCCTTTTCAGCCGAATTTATACTTCACAGTTTTACCATATCTTTTTGTAAATAAAAATCCCTATTGCATTACAATAATTGTTTAGAAAATTTAAAGTGGCAATTCTGCATCCCTTCTCGTAATTCATTGCTTGTCACCTCAATCTGAACGCACCCAAGCTCCCGTGCAACCTGGCCAGCTCTCTCAAACATTTCCTTCCCTAGCCCCATATTTCTGCATAATGGGTTAATCACAAACCCCATAATTTCTGCAATATAATTTGCATGATGTAATGGCGCTTCAAATCGTAAATTCAAAACCCAAAATATCCTTTGCTCTTTTTCGCAAATAAGACAATAATAGTTTTTATCGCTCAACTGTGCACAGAATATATCCAAAAATTTATAATAATTAAATTCTTCATTTTCTAGTTCACATATCAAATCATAAATGCCATTGCAATCTTCTGCAGTTGCTTTTCTTAATATATATATCTCTCCCTTTAATTCTTAAAAGCTCGAATATATATTATTTGCTTTGCACTATGCACCCAATTCAAATTTACTTATCTAATGGCTTCATCGTCGGGAAAAACAAAACATCTCTAATAGACTCACTATTGGTTAATAACATAACTAACCTATCTATTCCCACTCCCAAACCACCAGTTGGTGGCATCCCATATTCAAGCGCTGTCACAAAGTCTTCATCTGGCAAATTAGCTTCTAAATCCCCCGCTTGCCGTAATTGTAACTGCCGCATAAATCTTTGCCGTTGGTCAATTGGATCATTCAATTCCGAAAACGCATTAGCATATTCTCTACCCACTATAAACAGCTCAAATCTTTCAGTATAATCTGGTTTTGTCGGCTTTCTTTTAGCCAAAGGCGATATCTCTACAGGGTAGTCTATAACAAAGGTAGGAAAAATCAAATGTTTTTCCGCAAATTCTTCAAAAAATAAATTTAAAATATCTCCTTTTAAATGTTCTTCCTTATAGCTTATATTATGCTCATCTGCCGCCTTCCTTGCTACTTGCAAGTCTTTTATATCATCAAAATCCACACCAGAATATTTTTTAACAGCTTCAACCATTGTAATACGTTCAAACGGCTGGCTTAAATCTAAATCCACATCTCCATATAAAATCTTTGTGGTACCTAACACTTTTTGTGCCACAAACCTTAACATTTCTTCGGCAAGCTGCATAATTCCTTCATAATCTTTATAGGCTTCATAAAGTTCCAGCTCAGTAAACTCTGGGTTATGCCGAATAGAAATTCCTTCGTTGCGAAAAACCCGACCAAGCTCATACACTTTATCAATTCCGCCAACAATTAAACGTTTAAGATAAAGCTCTAATGCTATTCTTAAAAACATTTCCATATTCAACGCATTGTGATGCGTTACAAATGGCCGTGCAGCAGCTCCTCCTGCAACGTTCTGTAAAATTGGCGTTTCCACCTCTAAAAAGCCTTTAGAATCTAAAAATTCGCGTATAGCCTTAATCACCTTAGATCTAATTATAAATGTATTTTTCACTTCACTATCCATAATTAAATCTAAATACCTTTGCCTATAACGCAAATCTGTGTCTTTTAAACCATGGAACTTCTCTGGTAACGGTAATAAAGATTTAGCAAGCAATTCACAAGATGTTACTCTAACCGAAATTTCACCGCGTCTCGTTTTAAATACATTGCCACAAACACCAATAATATCGCCAATATCCCATTTAGTAAAACTTTCATACTGTTCTGATGGTAAATTTTCTAGTTTAAAATACAGCTGAACTTTGTCATCTCCTTGCAAATCTATAAAAGATACTTTGCCCATATCACGCCAAGAGACAATTCGCCCAGCTATTTTAACTTCTTGTTCCTGTAGCTCTTCAAAATTGCTTTTAATTTCACTGATTTGCTTGTTAGCTTCAAATTTGGTAACTAAAAACGGATCTCGCCCTGTTTGTTTCAAATCTTCTAACTTAGCCCGCCTAATTTTAAGTAGCTCAGAATCTATAACATTCTGCTCAACATTTGAATCTAAATTCAAATTATTTATACCTTCACTCACAATAAGTATCCATCCTTTTCAAAGATTTTCCTTGTTTCTTTTTATCACTTTAAGATGTGAAAACTCTTCACGTTCGTGTTCTTCCAACACATCAGAAATATATTTTAAATTTTCTTCAAGCTTGGGAATAACCAAGTTTTTAAGCGCATTTGTGTGTTTTTCCGTTTTTTTAATAGAAAGTGCAAGTCTATATATATTATGTTCCAATTCCGCAAGCATTGCTAACTTTTGTTTCAATTCATTGAATAAAAGTACCGTTTCATCTAACTGCGAATCAGTCCCCGTTAAATAATATTGGCACATACTTTTGGCTTGTTTAAAATCAACCGAAATTAATTCTACCCCCATTAAGCTTGTTTGGTCCACCTTTAAACCCGCATCAGTTAACGTGCTTTGTGCAATCTCATAACATGTTCTTAACCCTAATGTCGCATTTGTTTTCATTAATGCCGAATATGCATCAAAAAAACAAGTATCGACCTCTGTTTTTATCTTATTAACATTAGCAACCATGCACATCATTTCTTTTAAAAGCACCTGTTTCTTTCTACCCAAAAGATTATGCCCCATTTTAGAAAGAACTAAACTCTTCTTTAAATTCAAAAGGTTGCCTTTTGTGGGGAATATATTATTTGAATGCATACTCGCCGTTCACCTCAAATTACAACTAATTTTTCAAGCCATAAATTCTATTAAACGTTTCCTCATCCACGCGGTCTAGTCCTTCTTTAGAAAACATTTTTAACAGTTTCCACCCTAAATCCAATGTTTCTTCAATCGTTCTATTTTCACTTGCCAACTGTCCAATAAATTCTGTTTCCAACATATTTCCAAAATTTAAATACTTTTTATCTAAGGCAGAAAGTTCCTCTTCCCCAATAACAGATGCAAGTGACCTGGCATCTTGCGCCTTAGCATAAGCTGAGAGTAATTGATTAGCAAGAACTGAATGGTCCCATCGAGTAAAACCTTCTCCTATCCCATCTTTCATAAGACGCGAAAGTGACGGTAAAATTGAAACTGGCGGATAAATCCCTTTTTGGTCTAAATTTCTATCTAACACAATCTGACCTTCTGTAATATAACCTGTTAAATCAGGAACAGGATGCGTAATATCATCATTTGGCATAGTTAAAATTGGAATTTGAGTGACAGAGCCCTCTAACCCATCAATAATTCCAGCCCGTTCATAGATAGAAGCTAAATCGGAATAAAGATACCCCGGGTATCCTTTCCTGCCAGGGATTTCTCCTTTAGAAGAGCTAAATTCCCTCAAAGCTTCTGCGTATGCCGTCATATCTGTCAAAATAACCAAAACATGCTTACCCTTTTCATAAGCAAGATACTCCGCAGCAGTTAACGCACACCTTGGTGTTAATATTCGTTCCACAATCGGATCACTAGATAAATTAAGAAACATTACTACATTATTAGCAACCCCAGATTCTTGAAACGAGCGTTTAAAAAATGTTGCTACATCATTTTTAACTCCCATCGCTGCAAAAACAATACAAAAATCATTGCTGCTATTTTTAACACTTGCTTGATTAACAATTTGAACTGCTAATTTATTGTGCTGCATACCAGAGCCAGAAAATATCGGTAATTTTTGCCCTCTAATAATGGTAGAAAGTGCATCAATAGCAGAAATACCAGTTTGAATAAAATTTCTAGGATAAGTTCTAGCAACCGGATTAAGAGGCGCTCCATTAATATCCAAATACTTTTCCGCACAGATCTCGCCTAATCCATCAATAGCCTTGCCAGAGCCAGAAAACACCCTCCCCAAAATTTCTTCCGAAACCGGTAAAGTCAACGGCCTACCAGAACAAATTGTTCTTGTATTAGTCAACGAAAGTCCATATGTGCCTTCAAACACCTGAATAATTGCTCTTTCATCATCCAAATAAACAACACGGCCTGCCCTAACCGATCCATCTTCTAATTTAAGTTCAACCATTTCCTCAAATGCAATATTCAAAGCACCTTCCAAAACTACCAAAGAACCATTTATCTCTTTTAATCCCAAATATTCAAAACTCAAATTTAACCACCTTAATTTCTGCTAATTAATTATTCAACACCATCAACTTGGTTTCAATTAATTTATTATAGTCTTCAAACTTTTTTAAATCATCATTAGCAATGTCATACTTCAATTTGGTAATTACTTCAAAAATTCCTGTGCTTAAAATATCAGTAAATGCAACTTCAGATTTTAACGCATTTTTACATTCATTATACAAATTAAGTATAATTCCCATCATCAACATTTGTTTTTTAAGTGGCACATAAGTATCTATTTTATGATAAGCATCCTGTTGCAAAAAACCTACCCTAATTATTTTAGCAATTTCTAATGTCAATTTCTGCTCGTCCGGCAAAACATCCGAGCCAATTAATTTAACAATTTCTAACCACTTTGTCTCGTCTTGTAAAATATTTAACACTTCTTGCCTAAATTGCAAAAATTCTGACCCTAAATTGCTTTCAAACCACGGTTTTAAATCTTCAATATATTCTGTATAACTCATATTCCAATCAATAGCCGGGTAATGCCTTTCATATGCCAAAGATTTGCTCAGCGCCCAAAAACAGCGAACAAATCTTTTTGTATTTTGAGTTACAGGTTCCGAAAAATCCGACCCTTGAGGAGAAACTGCACCAATAATCGAAATTGAGCCTTCCATTCCACCCAAAGTTTTGTATCTGCCCGCCCTTTCGTAAAACTGCGAAAGCCTAGATGGCAAATAAGCTGGGAACCCTTCTTCTGCTGGCATTTCTTCAAGGCTAGCAGAAATTTCACGTAAAGCTTCCGCCCAACGTGATGTAGAGTCTGCCATCATAGCAACATCGTAGCCCATATCTCTGTAATATTCTGCAATTGCCACTCCAGTATAAATCGAAGCTTCCCTAGCTGCCACCGGCATGTTAGATATATTAGCTATCAAAATAGTGCGTTCGGTTAAAGGCCTTTGCGATTTCGGGTCAATTAAGCCTCCAAATTCTTTAAGCACCTGCGTCATCTCATTGCCACGCTCACCACATCCAATATAAACAATCAAATCCGCTTCTGCCCACTTGGCTAGCTGATGTTGCGTCATAGTTTTTCCTGTGCCAAATCCGCCAGGAACAGCTGCCACACCACCTTTAGCAATTGGGAATAAAGAATCTATCACACGCTGCCCTGTAATTAATGGCATGTTAAGCTCAAGCCTTTGCTTTATTGGTCTTGGTATTCTTATTGGCCACTGCTGGCATAAAGTCAACTCATGCTGCTTGCCATTTTCATCTTCAAGTACCACAATCACATCTAATAATTTATGCAATCCACTTGCTGCACAACTCACTACGATACCACTAATATTCGGTGGCACCATTAAACGATGTTCAATAAGCTGAGTTTCTGAACACGCAGCATAGATCTGCCCCGGAGTTAAGATCTGACCTACTTTCACCTTCACACCAACATCCCATAGCTTATCTTCATCTAACACTTTAACTTTGCTGCCAGGTGAAATAGTAGTTCCATAAACACTATTCAAAGCTTTTAAAGGCCTTTGAACTCCATCAAATATGCTAGAAACCAACCCCGGGCCCAAAGTTACACTCATTGCAATGCCAGACCCAAAAACTTCTTCACCAGGTTTTAGTCCTGCTGTTGATTCATACACTTGAATTGTCGTTTCATTTTCATTCACAGCAATAACTTCACCAATCAGCTGTTTTTTTCCAACAAAAACTTTTTCCAACATAAAAAAATCTTTAGTACCTTTTACTTTTATAATTGCCCCATTGATTGAATAAATTTTATTGGAATTCTGCAACTTCCAATCACCCCAATGCCTAACACAAATTTAAAACTAAACTATCGCAAGCCTTGCAAAAGAAAAAAATTGCTTTTTTTCACTCTCAAGCGCCGTATCTAACAAAAGATCAACGCTTAATTTCTTGTTCTCATTTTTAAGCACAAACCCACCAAACCGTATCTTATCATCTGCTTTCACTTGCACCTTAACTTCAAAAACTTCTTCAACAATTTTCTTAAATTTATCTACATCCGCATTTTTCACAAAAACAATGGTATCTTTGTTTGCAAACATGCCCCTAAGGTTCGCCAATTTCTCTTTTTCATTCCTAATATATTCCAGTGAACTAACATATTCTTCTAACTTAAGTTCAAGTTCTACAAAAGTTCTTTGTGCTACACTGTCTCTTTGTGCAATCAAATTTTTCTTTTTAATTGCTTCACACTCCAAAATTTCTTGCTTTTTAGTTTTTTCTGCTTCTGCTTCCGCTTGTTTAAGCTTCAAATTAGTTTCAGATTCAAGTAGTTCTTTCTGCTTCTTAACCTCAGATTCAACTAGCCTTTGCGCTTCTAAAACCAACTTTTCTGCTTTTCTACTTGCAATATCATCAACAATTTTTTTAATATTTTTTATCTTTTCCTCATTTGCTATTGTAACCATAAGCTACTACCTCAAACTTTAAAACATTCTAAGATCCTATTCCAATTACATCACCAATATAGCCATCAATTGATTCTTTAACACTATATTTACTGTCACAAGCCGGGATCTCAATAATAGGTTTGTTGCTCTGCGCTTTAATCTTTAAAAACTGCTCTTTGCTTTCATTCACTAACTCATCTGTAACCAAAATAACCCCAATCGATGCATCACTACATACTTCACCTAATCGTTTTAAAAATGTAGCTCCATCTTCAACAACTTTTCCATCAATTCCAGCTAACCTAAACCCAATATAACTTTGTACATCTTTAGTCAATAAAAAAAATTTCATAATTAAATTCTCGCTTAAAAGCTAGCCCAAATTGTTAATTATCAATATAGAAATAAGCATCCCATAAAGTGCTGCACTTTCACCCAAAGCAATAAACACAAGCGCTTTCCCCATCGCCTTTGGATCTTCACTGCAAGCTCCAATTGCTGCCGGTGCAGCTGCCCCCACAGCAATCCCGGCCCCCAATGCCGCAAGCCCGGTAGAAAGCGCTGCCCCCAAATATGCAAGCCCTGCACCTGCTGTCATTTTTGCAATTGCCGGAGTAATATTTTGCACTTCTCTTTGAATTTGTAACTGAGCCGCTATCTCGTCATCTATTGCAAAAACACCTGTAGCAGAGAGCAAAATAAACATCGTCACAACTCCAAAAAAAGATACTAAATTAACCTTTATAGCCTTTTTAGATCTAGTAGCAAAATTATTCTTCTTTTTACTTGCAAAAAGCCAACCAAAAGGAATCAATAAACTTAAAACCAATAAACCCAGCACCACACACATCAAAAATTTATTCATATAAAACCCTCCAAAAAGTATTCTAAACTTCCACACCAAACGGTTCAAACTGCTTGCCTCCACCGTCAAAAGAGCGGCTAAATAACTCATAAAATTCTAGCCTTAAAACCTGCACGCCCACAATAAGACCTTCCAGAGCAATTACCAAGGCATTTCCAAAAATTGCAATAATCACACTAGAATTTGGAAACATCCGTGAAATAATAGATATTGTAAGCATTAACCCTGCATGGCTCAAAATAAAACCACCAATTCTCAAAAACGAAAGTGTATTAGAAATAAAACTCAAAGCAATTTCAATCAACTCAAAAGTGTTGAGTAGAATATAATTTCCAACCCCATCTTCCACCCCAAACTTTTTTTCGCGAACAGAATATGTCATAAATTTCTTTAAAAAAATCAATATAAGCGGCAATAAAATTCCAAACCAAACAAGCAATTTAACATTAACATCAAAATCCGGAATAAATTTAGCTACTACCAAAAGAATCAATGAACAATAAAACACTAACCCTGCAATGCACTTTTGGCTAAAAAATGTTTCCACCCAATTCCCTTGCCTAATGTTGGTTATAATATTAAGCACAATCGAATTTATAAGTAGAACAACACCAATAACAACCGCCGCAAAAAGAATCTTCAGCGTCATCTCAGAACTTCCAACTGCAATTAACGGTCCATCGCTTCCAAACAATTTGTTGTGCACCGGCACAAGTATCTCTTCATTACCAAACACCGAGCAATACAAAAACCCAAAAAATGCAGAGCAAAGACCAATTTGCGCCATCACTTTGCCTAAACTCACTTTTTTGAATTTATAAAGTAAGGTTCCAATCAAAGAAATAACCAACCCTTGTCCTAAATCGCCAAACATAATGCCAAATAATAGCATATATACAACCGTAAAAAACTTCGTCGGATCAAAACTGCCATAGCTAGGCAAACCATACATTCCCATCAAAGATTCAAATGCTTTAAACCATTTTCCATTTTTAAGTTTAACCGGCGTTTGTAAACGATCTTCATCCGCTGCGTCTTTTACAATCATGTCAATTGCCGTTTGGGCTAACATTTCTTCTAACAAAACAACACTTTTTCGTGGCACAAATCCCACCAAATAAAATCTATCTCTAACTACAGAAGCATATTGTTTAAGTTCTAAGCACTTTTTCAAAAACTTAATTTTACAATAAGCCTGCTGTAAAAATTCAAGATTTCCTTTGGCCAAACCTTCAATCTTCACATTTAGTCCCTTTATTTCTGCACTAACCTTCCTAAGCTCTTCCTTTGCCTCTTGCAGCACAACATCTACGGTAAACTTTTCAGATTTATCATACCCCGGCACAATTATTCGTTCAAAATATAATGCTTTAAATATATTGTCCGTCTCTTTGTGAACTCCTCGTGGCACCATATACAAACACCAATCATACCTGCCATCATTATCATAAGAGAAGCAAACAAATGGTTTGTCTTCATAATATTTAAGTTTAAGACAAGATTCATGTGGCATATAACCAAACCGCACCTTAAACATCTGGCACCCAAATAATTCATCTAGCAAAATATCCATTCCTGTTAAATGAGACATCTGAGAAACTATATGAGAAAGTTCATTTTCCTTCTTTTCCAGTTCTTTTTTTGCCTTAAACAACACAGATATTTCATTATATAAAGCAGTCACTCGCGCTTCCAAATCAGCTGTGTTAAGATCAAAAGACTCTGAATATTTATATTTAAATTTGCAGTTACACATTTCACTAATAGCTAACAAACACTGGTATAGCTCTGCATATGGATTGCTTCTTAAAAAATTTGATATTAATTGCTTTTTGCGTTCACTTTCTTGCTTTTCGCCAATATATTCTTCTTGCTTTTGCTCTCCAAGAGTAATGTTATATTTTTCAGCTATCCCTTTAATTTCACTTGCAAAATCAGCGTAGCTGTCATTCTCATCAAAGTCATATTCTTTTGTGTATTCTCTTAAATCCGATGCTTTTTCTGGATGAAAAGCCTTTAATTTCGAACAACTCAGTGCTGCAACATTAATCTCCTCTATATTCCCGCTCAAAGTTACCAAAACCATTTTTTCAATAGCCAATTTATCACCACCACCTAAAACCCTTTAGCATACCAACATTTTTTTAATCACTTCTGGATCTTGTTTGTTTTCAATCCCATAAATAACACTAACTAAATTCTTCTGCTCAAGTTCAGCCAAATCCATAAAACTCCAAAAAACCGCTTGAGCATATCTTTCCATCTTCATCGTTTCCCTAGCGTCATTTAATAAACTCTTGTTCATTTCCATTTCCATAAATATATTTGAATCTAAATTAAAAATATACTGTTTATCTTCAAATAACACACTATAATCTTCTGCAATTTGCCTGCAAAGCGCCAACCGTTTCCTCTCAGAACCTGCCAAATTCCCATATGGAATAATAAGCTCCATAACTTCTTCCGCACTATAGTCGTAGTATCTTTTAAGTCTGTATATAACCTGCAAATTATAAATGTCTACTTGTTGCACCATCTTTTTTTCTAACTTGTCTTTAAGTGCTTTATTACACTTTTTAAGATGCTCGTACATTTGTTCATAAAAACAAGCTTTCAGCTTCTTTTCACAAAGCAGTATATTTATATTTTCTGGCTCAACATTTTCAAGTTCAGCGTTCAAAATAGAAACATATTTTCT
>JBJEZM010000068.1:0-2830 GCA_051887395.1 Oscillospiraceae bacterium
ATATGAAGAGCTGGTCTATAACTCATTAAGCGGTGAACACATAGAGTTACCAGACTTATCAAAAACGGGTTCACCAGACGAAGAGCTTTTAAAGCGCGAATTTTCAGAGAAACTAACACAAGCACTTTCTGATTTAACTAATAAAGAGCAATTAATTTTATCGCTATACTATTCAGAGCTTTTGAGATTAAAGGAGATTGCAAGAGTTTTTGAGGTAACGGAATCTAGAATATGCCAACTTCATAGCAAAGCGCTAAAAAAAATTAAAGAAGAACTAAAAGAATATTTAAAATAAAAGGAGAGAATATTATGGGTAGAGGAGTATACACCTTAGCATCAGGGCTTTTAGCAACAGAGAACAGTATAGCTAAATCAACAGAAAACCTAGTCAACGTCAACACAAATGGCTACAAAAGCAGTGTAATAGAAAATAAAAAATTCGAACCATACATGCTGCTAAAAAAACAGGGCAAAAGCACAAAATCTCTAAGCGAATGTTCCGACGGCATTTATTCTTCAAATATTAGAACAGACTATTCACAAGGAACAGTATACGAAACTGGCCGCAAATTAGATATAGCAATTTATGGACGTGGTTTTTTCGCATTAGAGTCCGAAGGTGAAAATATGTTACTAACACGAGAGGGCAGTTTTTTAATAGATGAAGATGGGTATTTAGCAACGGCAAATGATAAACGAGTGCTAGGAGAAGATGGTCCTGTTCTGCTCCAGACAGACAAATTTAATCTAGATGAATCTGGAGTTATCACTTCAGAGTCAGGGGAAGAGTTGGCTCGCCTAGCAATTTATTACACTTCAGGTGAAGATTTGCAAAGAACAGATAACAATTGCTTTATTGCAACAAGGGCAGAAAAGCAAAACTTACTATCACAAGAAACAAAACTGGTTCAAGGTTCGCTAGAAGAATCTAATGTTCAACGCGTAGACGAAATGATAAAAACAGTTGAAAGCTCCAAATTGCACGCTATATATAGTAAATCTATTAAGATTTATGACGAATTAGAGGGCAAGATAAACACACAGATACTGGGCAATTAATAAATTAAAAGGAGAAAACTAAATGTTTAAATCAATGAATATAGCAGGTTCTGGCATGAAAACATACGAAAAGGCTCTAGAAATTTCGTCTGGCAACGCAGCAAACTTAAAAACAACGGGCTATGCAAAAAAGCAGTTTGTCTTATCAGACTTAAAACATAGAAAGCAAATTGGCAGTAATAACTCATTAGATTGCGGTTTAGGTGTAAAAATTGCAAATTGCCAAAATAGCTTTGAACAGGGAGAGCTGCAAAACACAGATGTTAACACACACTATGCTATAGTGGGTGATGGCTTTTTTAGAATAAAAGACGAAGAAACCGGCAAAGAATTTTTTACAAGAGCGGGCAATTTTATAGTAATGAAAGATATGGAAGCAGAAGAACCTACTTATTATTTGGGCACAGAAAACGGTATGTTTGTAATGAGCTCTCAGAACCAAAAGCTGAGATGGGACCCAGAAGACAAAAAAGCAAAATTAGATGTGGGGATTTTTCAAGTAAACCAAAACGAAAAACTGCGCGAAATTGGCAACTGTATGTATGAATATACAGCAGGAGATGAGCCACAAATAAATGCAGAAGCTACACTCGAACAATTTGCACTTGAAGATTCAAATGCAGACATATCTGAAGAAGCGCTTAAAATAATGATGGCCAAAGAGGGGCATAGTGCAAGTAATAGAGTTTTTAGAGTTGCTTCAGACGCACAAGATGAAGTCACAGCATTGTTAAACTAGTAAATTAAGGGAAGGAATGCACTAAAATGGCAAGCGAACCACACAATATAATAAAGAACAATAGATTAGTAAAAGAAGATACGATTAAAAAAAGCTATAATTTTTGGCGTATTTGTATTTTTATCAGCATTTATGTAATATATTTCATTTCATATATGAGTCGAAGGAATTTTAGTGCAGTCATGCAAGATATTCAAGATGCAACTAGTTTAAAAAATGCCGAAATGGGCTTAATTATGAGTACATTTTATATAACGTACGGCTTAGGCAAATTTATAAACGGCACAATAGCAGATAGAGTTAGCATAAAATTCTGGCTACCAATGAGCTTAATAATATCTTCAGGTCTTGGGGCACTCATGCCGGTTTGCGCAGCCTATTGTGGTACAAAAGAATCTATCTTCATAACAATGGTATTAATATGGGGTTTAAATGGCTGGTTTCAGTCTTTTGCATTTCCACTTTGCGCCAAAGCACTAACATTTTGGTTTTGCAAAAAAGAGCGAGGTAGAGTTTGGTCGTGGTGGGGCACTTCTTATGAGTTGGGTGAAGCAAGCGTTGGTCTTATTTTATTGCCGTTCATAGAAACATTTGGCTGGCAATTTGGTTTTTATTTACCAGCGATAATCTCGGTTTTTGTTGGCATTATTGGTTTCTTCACATTGCAAGACAAACCACAATCAATTGGTCTGCCAGAGGTAGAGCAATACTTCGGTGGCACAAAAGAAGAAATGCAGGGTGAGGAAAATACACCATATTTTGAACTTTTAAAAAAATGTATTTTCAACAATAAGACAATGTGGATACTTGCATTTTCGTTTATTTTTGTGAACATGCTGCGTGGTTCAACAGATTGGGTACTAAAAATTTTCAAAGAGGTGGGTGACACCCGAGCACAAGCTACAATCAAAGCAGCCACAGTTCCAATTTCAGGCATTTTAGGCATGCTAACAATTCCAATAGTATCAGATAAACTGTTTAACGGCCGCAGAGCTCCGGCAAACTTTTGTTATCTTAGTGCAGCAGGGGCAG
>JBJEZM010000069.1:0-2821 GCA_051887395.1 Oscillospiraceae bacterium
TCTTGTGTCGGTACTACCACAGGTTTCCCATCCGAAGGTTTTAAGAGATTGTTAGCAGCAAGCATTAAAAATCTAGCTTCTGTTTGTGCCTCCACAGAAAGTGGAACATGAACCGCCATTTGGTCGCCATCAAAGTCTGCATTATATGCTGTGCAAACCAAGGGGTGCAATTTTAAAGCTCGCCCTTCAACCAAAACTGGCTCAAAAGCTTGTATGCCTAACCTATGCAAAGTTGGTGCACGGTTTAGCATTACAGGATGGTCTTTTATAATTTTTTCTAACGAATCCCAAACCTCCGGCCTTGAACGCTCAACCATCTTTCTTGCACTTCTCACATTACCAGCTATACCTAATTCCACCAAACGCTTCATTACAAATGGCTTGAAAAGTTCTAGTGCCATTTCTTTTGGAAGTCCGCATTGATACATCTTCAGTTCAGGGCCAACCACTATAACTGAACGTCCTGCATAATCTACACGCTTACCTAACAAATTCTGTCTAAATCTACCCTGTTTGCCCTTAAGCATATCCGAAAGCGATTTAAGTGCTCTATTGTTTGCTCCTGTAATTGGCCTGCCTCTCCGTCCATTATCAATTAATGCATCAACCGCTTCCTGCAGCATTCTTTTTTCATTTCTTATAATTATTTCCGGTGCTTTTAACTCTAATAAACGTTTTAGCCTATTATTACGGTTTATCACTCGTCTATAAAGGTCATTAAGATCACTCGTAGCGAATCTACCACCATCAAGTTGAACCATTGGCCTTAAATCTGCTGGAATTACCGGTAGTACATCTAATATCATCCATTCTGGCTTGTTATTAGATTTTCTAAAGCCATTAACAACTTCCAACCTCTTAACCAGTCTAATCTTTCTTTGATTAGATGCTGTTTCTATCTCTTCTTTAATATCTAAATAAAGTTTTTCTACATCTATTTCTTGCAATAGATATTTAATTGCTTCTGCACCCATTTTTGCTTCAAATTCATCTTCATATTTTTCACGCATTTCTTGATATTCAACTTCATCCAATATTTGCTTTTTAATAAGAGGTGTTCCACCTGGATTAAGTACAATATAAGAAGAAAAATAAATCACTTTTTCTAGCATTCGTGGTGTTATATCTAGCATTAGCCCTATTTTAGAAGAAACACCTTTAAAATACCAAATATGTGAAACTGGAACAGCAAGTTCAATATGCCCCATGCGTTCACGTCTAACTTTTGATCTTGTTACTTCCACTCCACACCTATCGCATACCTTACCTTTATACCTTCTTTTATATTTGCCACAATGGCATTCCCAATCTTTAACTGGTCCAAAAATTCGTTCACAAAAAAGCCCATCACGTTCTGGCTTTAATGTGCGGTAATTTATTGTTTCTGGTTTTTTTACCTCTCCATACGACCAATTTCTAATCTGTTCTGGCGACGCTAAATCTATTTTTATAGTTGATAAATCATCAAATTCCATGAACAAACAACTTCCTTTTCAAGTTATTTATAAATTACTCTGTTAGCCAAGCAACTATTCATCAAATTCCGGTTCTTCTATAATCATTTCATTGCTTATATTTTCATCTTTCATTGTATCTTCCAAAAAATACTGCACACTGTTATCTTTATCATCTAAACGCATATGCTCATTAGATGTTTTTGGCATACTCTCTTTTATTTCATCCTCAAATGTTTGTATAAGATCAACTTCATTGGCATTTTTATCCAACACCTGAACATTTAAGCTCAGTGACTGAAGTTCCTTCAGCAACACTTTAAAAGATTCTGGTAACCCTGCTTTTGGAATATTCTGCCCTTTAACTATAGACTCATACGTTTTAACACGCCCTACAATGTCATCAGATTTAACAGTTAAAAGCTCCTGCAAAGTATATGCTGCCCCATACGCCTCCAGTGCCCAAACCTCCATCTCGCCAAAGCGCTGACCACCAAACTGTGCTTTGCCTCCTAATGGCTGTTGCGTTACCAAAGAATACGGCCCAGTTGATCTTGCATGAATTTTATCGTCAACCAAGTGGTGCAATTTTAGGTAATACATATACCCAACGGTTACCTCATTATCAAACGGTTCTCCTGTTCTGCCATCATATAGAACTGTTTTGCCGTTTTCTTTTAAGCCCACTTGTTTTAACCCTTCTGTAATATCAGTTTCAGTGGCTCCGTCAAATACCGGTGTAATAACATTGATTCCCAAAGCGGCAGCCACACGACCCAAGTGAACTTCTAGCACCTGGCCAATATTCATTCTAGAAGGCACTCCAAGAGGATTTAAAACAATATCAACTGGCGTTCCGTCTGGCAAGAACGGCATATCTTCTTGGGGTAAAATTCTGGAAACAACACCTTTATTTCCATGCCTTCCAGCCATTTTATCTCCCACAGAAATCTTACGCTTTTGAGCTATATAACACCTAACCACCATATCTACACCAGCCGCAAGTTCCTCACACGTTTCTTTAGTGAAGACTTTTACATCTACAACAACTCCATAACCGCCATGTGGGACTCTTAAAGATGTATCTCTCACCTCACGCGCTCTCTCACCAAAAATGGCTCTCAACAAACGTTCCTCCGAGGTTAACTCTGTTTCTCCTTTAGGTGTTACTTTACCAACTAAAATGTCACCTGCCCTAACTTCTGCACCAATTCTAATAATACCACGTTCATCTAAGTCTTTAATTGCATCATCGCCCACATTAGGAATTTCTCTTGTAATCTCTTCTTTTCCTAACTTTGTTTCTCTTGCCTTGGTTTCATATTCCACAATATGAACAGATGTAAACACATCGTCTTTAACCAAAC
>JBJEZM010000070.1:0-11088 GCA_051887395.1 Oscillospiraceae bacterium
GTTTTGAGTGGAATCGATATATTTTACCTCTACATTTAATTCTTTTTCTATCCTCATAAGACCATCTTTATAAGCTGCTTGATTAAATGCTTGGTCTGTAATCCCTCCAACATCTGTGACCATGACGGCAAAAACCTCTTTTTTTTGACTGTTTGCACAGCCACTGAACACACAAGACACCAATGTGACCGCCCCAAGGACAACAGTATTTAATCTTTTTGTTAACACTATACACCCTCCTAATTATTTATTGATAGTATTCATTATACCTTATTTTATAAATTTTAGCAATGGGTATTTTACTCTTTCATAAAGTTTTCAACACTTGTTTCACGTGGAACAAAATTAAAAAAATGGTTTAATAAAGCCGCAAATTCCACTTTTTTTGTACTTTTTGAAAATTTAGCAGATGAACTCTCACCTGATTTGTGATAAATATTGATGTTCAAAATTATAAAACCGCAAAACTTGATTTTTTTGAATTATGTGAAAATAAGGTTATTTTTTAGTTTTTGATGTATGTGCATTTTTTTGCTTTTGCTATGCGATAAATTTACTGTTTTGTGCATTATGACTATGTGAGTTTATTGCTTAAAATGGTTAAAATTTGGTGCATTTTGAATGATTTTTGGGCGTTTCCGGGTTGTTTTTGAGTGATTTTAAGAATATTTTGAATCTTTGTTTTTGTGTTAAATATTTTAGTATAAAATTGCTAAAATTTGCTAAAATCCAGCTGGAGTTAACGATTTGCTTTTTAAAATCTTTTATGTTAAAATTAGGACTTGATAAGCTTTTAAATTAAAAGGATAAATTGGGGTGGTAAAATGACAAAAACATGTATTTTACCAGGTGACAGACCGGTTTTATTGTGGCGTTTTTGAATCTTTTACTTAAAATATACTTGAATTTTGGAGGTAACAATGATGAAAAAACGTATTTTAACCGGTGACAGGCCAACCGGTAATTTGCATATAGGCCATTTGATTGGCAGTTTGCAAAATCGTGCTCTATTGCAAAATGATTATGAAACTTTTATTCTTTTAGCTGATGTACAAGCTTTGACTACTCATTTTGAGCACCCCGAAAAGTTGCAGGAGAATACCTATAAAGTTGCTATAGACAATCTCTCTGTGGGGTTAGACTCCAACAAAGTTACGTTTATTGTGCAATCTATGGTGCCTGCAATTGCTGAGCTTACCACATTTTATTCTATGTTAGTTAGTGTGAATGTGTTACGCCACAACCCCACTATTAAAACCGAAGCCGCTTCTTATGGCTATGATGACTTGACCTATGGTTTTTTGGGATATCCGGTTAGCCAGACCGCAGATATAACTTTTTGCAAAGCGAATTTAGTGCCTGTTGGTGAAGATCAGCTGCCGCATATGGAGCTTACCCGCAAGATTGTGAGGCGGTTTAATAGCCTTTACAACTGCAATATTTTAGTTGAACCTGAAACTAAACTTAGCAACTGCCCCAGGTTACCAGGGTTAGATGGCAACTCTAAGATGGGAAAGAGTTTAGGAAATGCTATTTATCTTTGTGATACGCCGGAAGCTATTAAAGCCAAAATTTTTTCGGCTGTGACCGACCCTGCCCGTATTGGTGTTAAAGATAAAGGACATCCTGAAGTTTGTTCGGTTTATAAATATCATTCCGTTTTTAATCCGCAAAATTGTGAAAATATCTGCCAGATGTGCAAAAATGCTCAGATTGGTTGCGTGGCTTGTAAAAATGAACTTTATGCCAAGTTGAACTCTATTTTGGAACCGATTAGAGAAAAACGGGCATATTACGAATCCCACAAAAGTGAAGTTAAAGATATTTTGATGAGCGGTACCAAAAAAGCCAACTTAATTGGCAATGAAGTTGTAGCTGAAGTGAAAAATGCAATGGGAATTACTATTCTTAATTGAATTCAACGTAGCTTACCTTGCCATCTGCGCCCTCCCAAACTTTATCTAGTTTGTAGCCTGGGTGCGGAGTTATTTTAAATGTCTTCTTTTTTGTTTGTCTACTATATTTGCAGCTTGCCTCACCGCCCATGCTGGTTAAAACATGGTTGAAGTCTATTATTTTTTTTGCTGCAGCACAACCGTTTAGTTCGGATCTGTTGCGCTAGATGGGCCTATGCTATTTATTTTTGTTATTGTAAATGTTCCTGCTGGCGACATGTAGCTGCTATTATTTTCATTTATAGTTACCGTTAGTTGATAGTTACCACTGTATAGATTTTTTGACTTAAATATATTGCCTGTCTGTTCCCAATCGTTGTTGCTTGTTACTATTGTGCCATTGCTATCCTTTAATGTTAATGTGATACCTGATATATTTGTCACCTTATTTCCGAATTCATCTTTTAATGCAATGTGAATTGGGATCGCCAGTTCAACTTTGCTTACATCGAATGTTTTTGCATAAATTAAATTATTTTCGGTTGTCTCTAGCCAGGCTTTACAATTTTTAAGGCTTTCTAGATTTAAGTCACATGCAGTATTTATATCTTGAATTGTGATTGTTTCGTTTTTTGTGGCAATGTTTCTTGAATATGCCCAGTCTGTGCCGTTATTATCACCCTGAATATATAAATGCACTGAGTTTTCTGAGCCTTTGTTACGTTAATGCAATCTCTGGATACCGTTGCCTGTGTGGTAATTTTAAAGTTAGTATCTTTAAAGCGCAGATACAAGCCGTCACTTACTGTTGCCACATCTGTGTTTGATTCTGCTATCGATGCAAAAAGGGCAGATGAAAAATCTAGTGCCAAAGCTGGAATGAGTGGTGTAACACCGGTTGTGGAGTTGTTCTGGTAAACTGTCGGATGTTATAGAATTGCCTGTTTTAGCTTGAAGTGCTTTTCTAGCATTGCTTACATCGTGAGTACGCAACCAGGGATTGATATTCCCTGTTATGTATGGGCTCTGGTTTGTACCTGTAGCATTTGTGAGACTTATTTTTAAACCATTATTTACATTTGCATTTCCCGTTTTAGTTGTATCTACTTTGTTTGCGCCTACTGTTATATATGTTTCGTTTAACGTGCCAGCTACTAGATATAGTTTGTTTGTTATACTATAAGTTCTATCAATATCTAGATGCAGATCGTAAATATATACTTTTGTTGCCTTCATTAAATTTTGCTCCTTTTTTGTGAATACATTTAGATCTGCCTCTAAGCTCTCTAATTTTTTATTATATTGCTTGTTCCATAGTGGTGAGCATAAGCCCGTGTAGCCTCTGTGTAGGCTTCATCGTCTTGATATGGTGTTCTATTACGGTATAACCACTATCATAATTCGTGGATGCAAGAAATACCTGGATTGATACCATCGGCTGGTTTGGGGCACACAGCAAAACAAGTGCTCTTTCATATCTCCACCCTCTCCGTAGCCACTTGCTTGGTAGCCAGTTATATACCAGCCTTGTGAATCAGTTCCATTTTTGCCAAAATAAACTTTTTGTGCAATTTTATTTTCATCTAAACTATATGGTGTATTGCCGCCAAATGCGCTTGCTTCTGCAAAGGCGTTTGAGTTTATTGCGTTGGCTTTTGGCACTATTTGGTTTAGAATTAGTGCAGTTGTTAAAATGTTAGTAATAATCTTTTGGGCACAGCTTTGAGTGTTTTTTTAATATTTATCATAAATTTGCTCCATTTTTATTTTTGTAATATTTCCTATATAATTATACTGCATTAACTTTATAGAAAATCCCCCTGCACAGAAACGTGCAAGGGGGAATATAAAATAAATTAATAAAGGAGAAACAATTGTAAGTTAAATATCTAAATTTTGGGCGTATTTTGCATTATGTTCAATAAATTGTTTGCGCGGCTCCACTTTATCGCCCATAAGAATTGTGAAAATTTCATCTGCTCTTTGCGCATCCTCTAAATGTACCTTTAAAATTGTACGAGTTTTGGGGTCCATTGTTGTTTCCCACAGCTCCTGCGAGTTCATTTCACCAAGGCCTTTATAGCGCTGAACATCTACCTTAATGTCTGCCCCGCCAGAAAGTTCCGCCATATATTCATCGCGTTCGGCATCTGAAAATGCGTATTTTACCTTTTTGCCACGGCTGACTTTATACAGCGGTGGTTGTGCAATATACACACGGCCATGTTCGATGATCGGACGCATACATCTAAAGAAAAATGTGAGCAAAAGAGTTCTGATGTGTGAGCCATCTACATCGGCATCCGCCATGATAATTACCTTGCCGTATCTTATTTTGGAAATGTCTAGGTCTGAGCCGATGCCACAGCCTAGTGATGTGACAACTGGAAGTAATTTCTCGTTTGAATAAACTTTATCGAGTCTTGCTTTCTCTACATTGAGCATTTTGCCCCAAAGTGGCAAGATTGCCTGGAATGTGCGGTCTCTACCACCCTTTGCTGAGCCGCCTGCTGAGTCTCCTTCTACTATATAGATCTCTGTGTATTCGTTGTTCCTTTCTGAGCAGTCTGCCAGTTTGCCCGGCAAGGAAGCGCTCTCTAGCATGCTTTTACGTCTTGTTAATTCCCTGGCGCGTTTAGCAGCCTCGCGCGCTTTGCTGGCACTTAAAGCTTTTTCTAGTACTTCGCGCGTTTGAGCAGGGTTTTCTTCAAAAAATTCTGATAGTTTTTCGTAAGTTAAAGTGTCTACGAGCTTTTTGATCTCGCTATTGCCGAGTTTTGTCTTTGTTTGCCCTTCAAATTGTGCATCCATTAATTTTACGCTGATGACTGCTGTAAGCCCTTCACGAACATCCTCACCGGCAAAGCCTCTTTCACCCTCTTTTAGGATGTTAAGCTTTTGAGCGTATTCGTTAAACACACGAGTTAATGCCAATTTAAAGCCTGCTTCGTGCACACCGCCTTCTGCTGTGTGAATATTGTTTGCAAACGAAAGCACCAGTTCGTTATAGCTTGTGTTATATTGCAAGGCCGCTTCTACAGATTTATCGTCGTAGGTTTTTTTGAAGTAGATTATATCTGGGTGAACACAACCTAAACCCCTTTTTTTATGGATATAGTCCACAAAGCTAACAAGGCCGCCCTCGTAATGTAGTGTTTCTGTTTGTTTGTTGCCATCGGTTCGGTTATCACAAAATGTAATCTTCAAGCCCGCGTTTAAGAATGCTTGCTCTCTTAGCCGAGTTAGTAGCGCGTCATATTCGAACCGTGTGGATTCGAAAATTTGGTTATCTGGTTTGAATTTTATTTTTGTATATGTTTTTTCGCCCTTGCCTATAATTTGGAGATCATCTGCCGGTTTGCCACGCAAAAAACTTTGTTGATATATATTAGTGCCGTTACAGATCTCTACTGTTAGCCACTCCGACAGAGCGTTGACGACCGATGCGCCCACGCCATGCAGACCACCTGCAACTTTATAACCGCCACCGCCGAATTTGCCGCCCGCGTGCAGAACCGTGAACACGACTGTTACCGCCGGAATTTTGAGTTTGGGGTGGATATCTGTTGGTATACCACGGCCATCATCTGTTACGCAGACCACATCGTCGTCTAGCAGTTCGACCTGGATATTATTACAAAAGCCAGCTAAAGCTTCGTCTACCGAATTATCCACAATCTCGTATATTAAATGGTGCAGCCCTTTTATGCTGGTGGAACCGATATACATACCTGGGCGTTTACGCACTGCCTCTAGCCCTTCTAGCACCTGGATTTGTTCTGCATTATAGGTTTTTTTGCTTGGCGCTACATTTGAATTTGAACTCAAAGAAATACCACCCTTCGTCAATTAACTTGTGCAATCTACTAGGTAGTATAACATATTTTGAAGTTTTTTTCAAGCTCGATATTTTAAAATTTAATATCTATGGTAGCATTTTAAACCGCCTAAGCATTAATACAATGCTTTCTCCCTTTGGCAGCATTTCGATATCCTCCTCTTTTAGTACTTTAAAAAAGCTGAGAGACCACAAGCAAAAAAGCCCTGTGCAACCAAGTATCGCACAGCTTTTAAGTATGTTCTGCCATGCATTTTGCGGCGTTATGAAACTGCCGATAAACTCCACAATTAAGCCGAAAATAGCTGTTGAAGCCCCTGCCAGCAATGGTTTTAAAAATACTGAGTTTTTATCTATTTTTACTCCTGTGAATTTAAATACTAATGTGCAGCCAACGAGTGCGATAAAAGTATAGCAGCAAAGGGTGCCGATTGGTGCCCCTTTGATGTTGATGTGTGGAATTTTTACTAAAATTTTGTTGACATTATATTTTATGAATACTCCGCAGGTCATTAAAAAAAACGGCACTCTTACCTTACCTATTGCCTGCAGAATTATATTTGTTGACGATGTGATTGACGAAAATATTAGGCACAAGCCTAAAATTCTTAAGCATGGCACAAACAAAACAATATCTGCTGCCCTTTTAGAATAGATGAGCATTAAGATACTTTTGGCGTTAGAAAATACTGCTCCACCTACGATAAAAACTAACGTGTTTGTGATTCTTAAGCTACTCTCGATATGTTTTTTGACCTCTGTTTGATTGCCTGTTGAATATGCCGCCGCTAAATTTGGCAGCAAGCTGACTCCAAAAGAAACCATCATGGCGGGTAAAAAGTTGTAAATCGGCAGCGTTAAGCCGTAGCCACCCCATAAAAAATTGGGGATATCTTTTATTTGGCGGCCTGTGGAATTCAGCATCTGTGCAAAAAAATCTGGGTTATGGTTAACCGCATGCTCTAACCCGATTTTGGCTGTTCTTGCATCTATGTTGCCAGAAATATTAAATATGATTGAGCTTAAGCAGATTGGTATTGCAATAGTTAAAAGTTTATTTAAAATTTCACGGTCTGTTTTGGTATTTATTTCTGATCCTTTTAATTTGTTTTTGTGCACTCTTGTATGGTAGCACATGGTAAGAAACAGTGTACCAATTATAGAGCTTACTGCAATTCCGCACACAGCTCCAGCCGCTCCCAACATACATTTTGCTTCGTTTACGCTAGAAACCGGCAACCCAAACACCATCTTGTTCTTTAGGTATTCATTTGCTCCTAATTTTATGCCAAAATACACAAATACCGCTCCGAACAGCAATTTGCTTAAAGCCTCAATAATTTCTGAAACCGCTGTGGGATACATATTCCTCAGGCCTTCGTAATAGCCTTTGTAGACCCCTGAAAGGCAGCAAAAAAACGCCACCGGTGCCAGTGCTGCAATTGCAAATCTTGCGCCGGGGTTATGCATATAAGCTGAAAGTTCTTTATTAAAAATTAGCATAACAAGCATTAAAACCACACCAACCAACATAAAAAGCCAATGTGCTACTTTGAATGCTCTTTTTGTATATGTGTATTCTTTTTTTTCGGTGCTTTCTGCCACAATTTTGGCTAGCGCTACCGGCAGACCTGAAACTGACATTGCATAAAGCGGTTGGTAAACACTATAGGCTGTGCTATAGTAGCCATTACCCTCTGCGCCTATTATATTACCTAAAAGTAATCTAAAAAAAATGCCGATGAATTTTGCCATGAACGTGCCCAACATAATAATTACCGCACCGTGCAAAAAACTCTGCCGTTTTGAATCTAAGCGATTTTCGTATTCCATTAAACGTCTCCCTTATATTTTTTAACCGATTTTTTATTACAAAAATGATTATATCATAAATCAACAGCTTATTCAATTGCATATTCTAAAACCTTATATTATGATAATTTAACATTTCACTAAAATCTAAAATTATATTTAAGAATATATTAAAATGCAATTTAGTATTGACCTTTTTGTTTTTATTATTATATAATTACTTTATATAAACGCTTTGATAAAAGAATAGATCTTATGAAAACAAATTTTAAAAAGTTATTCGTATCTATTTTAGCTTGTATTTCTGTGTTGTGCCTTCAATTAACTTTAAAGTTGGCGCTAAAGGAGATTTTTTGATTAATTCTGCGCAAGATTGGATGAACATTTGTGAACGCATAAGACTAGATAAACATTACCCAGATGGAAAAAAAATTTGCGCTCAATGCCGATATCGTCATTGAGTCTCGTGATGAAGGTTTGATTATTTTTGCCGGTAATTTAGACAGCAGAGGTCATACGATAACACTCCGCGGGAGCCTTTTAGATCAGCCCACAGTTGCAATTTTTAGAATCGACCGTGGTGGTGTAGTTAAATGTTAAGTTCAACGGTCCTCATTTTGCAATTTATCTAAATGAGGGTCAAATTGATAACTGCTCCTCTACTTGTCCTAATAAGTTTGTTGAGTTGGATACGCCGGATGGCGTTATTCGAGATTGTACATTTTTAGGAGATTTTGCAGTTGTTGAAAACCGCGGCACAATTGAAAATTGTCAGAGAATTCAGCCGGGCCCATTAACTTACATTATTAACAAAATACACGTAAAAAAGCAGTTCCTAGTGCTTTAGTGCTGAAGCTGTTTTGCAGCTGCCACAGCCACTGCCTGAACAGCCATCTTGTTCTAGCATTACATCTTCATAATTAAAAATATGTTCCATATGTTTTCACCTCTTTTTTTTACTTTTTATTTATAATATTTTTAGTATATAATTTATAATATTTTTAGTATATAATCTACAATAAATTTCTCAATGCTTTTCCATTTTGTCGAAATGTGTCGAGCATATCTTTAATCAGTATGATCTTTATAACTATCATGATAACACTCTATTATTAAATTATTAGATTTCTATTCTTTAGTTAGATAAACCCGTTCCATTCATATGATTAGATGGTTTTTATGCTATTATTTGAATACAAAACTATTGCAAAAATTAACTAAGTATTATAAAATAATATCAATAAATTAATTTTTATTATAATATCGGAAGGTTTGTGAATATAATGGCAAATATCTCTATTGTTGGTGCAGGTAGTTTTGGCTGCGCGCTTGCAGTCTCTTTTAGTTTAAAGCACAACGTAACTATATGGACTTTTAGTGAAGCAGAAAAGAATGATATATTAGCTTTTAGGGAAAATCGCAATAGGTTGCCTGGTGTCAAAATTCCAGAGGGTATAAATATAACAACTGATGCTAATGAGATTCTAAACCACGATTTTGTATTTTTTGCTGTGCCCTCTGAATTTTTGCGCAGTACTGCTGTGGCTTTAAAACCATATATAAGCAGTAATTCAATTATTATTAACACATCTAAAGGAATTGAAGAAGCTACTTTTAAAGGTGGGTACCAAGTTTTAAGTGAAGAGTTCCCTCTTAACCGGATTGCTATAATGTGCGGCCCTACTCATGCCGAAGAATTGGCTAGGAAAATCCCTACTTTTTTTGTTGTAGCAAGTTCCATACCAGATGTTTGTTTACAAATTAAAAACGCCATTTCTAATAATGTTATTCATCTTTTTTGCTCTGATGACGCAAAAGGCATTGAAATTTGCAGCACCTTTAAAAATGTGATTGCAATTGGAGCTGGAATCTGTGTGGGGTTAAACACTGGTGCAAACACAATTGCTGCTTTAATTACCAAAGGTTTGGCTGAAATATCTGCGCTTGGTTTGGCAGCTGGTGCTAAACCTCAAACTTTTTTTGGGCTTGCCGGCCTTGGTGATTTGATTGTGACCTGTGAAAGTGAACACAGCCGCAACCGCAAAATGGGCAAGCTGGTTGGGCAAGGAATTGCTGTTAAAGTGGCTCTTGCACAAATTAATATGGTGGTTGAAGGTTACAAAAATACAAAAACCGCATACCGAATGGCTGAAAGTTTAAATGTTTGTCTGCCTTTAATTAACTGTATTTATGAAATTTTATTTAAAGATCGTACCCCTAGTAGTATTCTAGCTGCAATAAACTCTTTTGAAAATTTTAATTAAGTGGTTAAGGAGAATTAAAATTGTTTGAATTTAACTCTAAATTAATTGAACTTGCAAATTTAGCAGAAGCAAATTGTTGCTCTCGTTTTGCTTTAGTTGACCGTATTTTCGAATGTAACCAAGCAAAAGTATTAAAAGCTTTTGTTACAAATAAAGTTTCTAGTGCCCATCTTTGTGGGAGCAGCGGCTATGGTTATAGTGATATTGGGCGCGATGTGATAGATAAAGTTTTTGCTCAGGTTATGGGTGCGCAGGCTGCGCTTGTGCGGCATAATTTCACCTGTGGAACTCATGCTTTAGCTGTGTGTTTTTTTGGTGTGCTGCGCCCTGGTGACCGGATGCTTTATGTCACCGGTAAGCCTTATGATTCTTTGGAAGAAGTTATCGGGCTGCGTGGAACCGGGCAAGGTTCTTTAAAGGATTTTGGTATTACTTACTCTCAAGTGAATTTATTAAACGGAAAACCAGATTATCAAAGCATTAAACGCGAATGTAAAAATGCCAAACTGATCTGTATTCAGCGTTCGCGCGGGTATTCTTTGCGGCCTTCACTTTGCATTGACGAAATTGCCAAACTGATCGAAATTGTTCGTCAAGAAAATAAAAATGCTATTATTATGGTAGATAATTGTTACGGTGAATTTGTTGAAGCTTTGGAACCGTGTTGTGTTGGTGCTAACCTTTGTGTGGGGTCTTTAATTAAAAATCCCGGCGGAGGAATTGCCCGCACTGGTGGGTATATTGCCGGCAACAATGAATTGATTGAGCTTTGTGCAAGCAGGCTAACCGCCCCTAGTATTGGCCGTGAGGTTGGCTGTTCTTTAGAGCAAAACCGTGAAATTTTACTTGGTTTATTTTTGTCACCACAAGCCGTTGCAAATGCTGTTAAAACCGCAATATTCTGCAGTTCCTTGTTTAATCTTTTAGGGTTTGAAACATTCCCTAAGGCAACAGATATTAGGACTGACATTGTGCAAAGTGTGAAATTAAATTCGCATAATAATTTAAAAGCCTTTTGTACAGGTGTTCAAGCCGCTTCGCCCATAGATTCTTATGTTGTGCCAGAAGAATGGGACATGCCTGGTTATAACTCTAAAATAATTATGGCAGCCGGAAATTTTACAATGGGGTCTACGATAGAATCTTCTGCAGATGGACCGATGCTTGAACCGTTTGTAGCTTATTTTCAAGGCGGGCTTACCTACCCCAGTGGCAAACTTTGCGTGATGAATGCCGCCGCTAATATTTTAAATCAAAATGAAGGAGAAATTTAAAGTTC
>JBJEZM010000071.1:0-2781 GCA_051887395.1 Oscillospiraceae bacterium
TACCATCTGTATCTGATATCGGATGTTTTGTTCTAAACTTTAACATTTTTTTGAAAAAGTATATGCAAAATATATCAAAAATTGAATTTGATTCAAATATTTCCTTTGCTTGACTTTGCGATGCTGTTGCGATATACTAGAATTGGTAATTAATATTTAAAATTTAAGAAAGGAAAGTTTTTTATGGCAGAGCGTAAAATATTTAACGAAAAAGATGCTGTTTTAAGGGCAATTTGTCGCAATGTTGAACATTTTGATGCGCATTTAGCAGAACTGCTAGACGATATGCACCAAACACTAGATAAAGCGCAAGGTGTGGGGCTGGCCGCAAACCAAGTTGGTATAAGAAAGCGAGTTTTTGTACTTCATAACGAAGATAAACGCCTGGAATTTGTTAACCCTAAAATAACAAAAACCCAAGGCGAGGTAATAGATACCGAAGGCTGCCTTTCTTGCCCGGGGTTATTTGGCAAGGTTAAGCGACCAGAAGAGATTGAAATTGTGGCCCAAGATAGAACCGGCAAGGAATTCAAACTGGTTATGCAGGGATTAAATGCAAGAATTGCTTGCCATGAAACCGACCACTTGATGGGTAAATTATTTAAAGATATCGCCTTCGATTTAGAACAAAAAGCATAATTTTTGGTTGTCTTTGGGTTCATTTTTAAATTATAATGAGGTAACTTAAAATGAATATAGTTTTTATGGGCACCCCTGAATTTGCAGCTGTAACTTTAGCTAGCCTGCTTGCAAGCAAACATCACGTGTTCGCGGTGTTCACTCAGCCAGATAAACCTGTTGGCCGTAAATTAATTCTCACCCCTTCTCCCGTTAAGACTCTGGCACAACAGCATAAAATTCCGGTGTTCTGCCCTTCTACCTTAAAATCAGAAGAAACGTTAATTCAACTTAAAACTTTACAACCAGATGTGATTGTTGTAGCTGCTTATGGCATGCTTTTGCCCAAACATATATTAAAGCTGCCAAAATTCAGTTGTATTAATGTTCACGCATCATTGCTGCCAAAATATCGTGGCGCGGCTCCAATTCAGTGGAGTTTAATAAATGGTGAGTCCGAAACTGGTATTACCATAATGTTCATGGAAGAAAAATTAGACGCCGGAGCTATAGTGAACCAAAAATCCATAAAAATAGAAGATAACGATTCGGCAAAAACACTGTTTGCAAAACTGGCAACACTTGGTGCCCGTGCATTGCTACAAGGCCTTGAACTGCTAACAAAACCAGATTTCAAAGCTAAACCACAAAACCAAGCGCAAGCAACATTTGCGCCAAAAATAACTAAAGATATGGGTTATTTAGATTTTTCTAAACCCGCACAAGAGGTTTTTAACTTAATACGCGGTTTAGATATTTGGCCTGTTGCCAGAGCTCAAATTGGTGGCAAAATGGTTAAAATTTTAAAAACAAAAATTGTACCTAACAATGGGCTTAAGCCGGGTGAAATTGCCAAAACAAAACAACTAATTATCGGCTGTGCTGATGCCGCAATAGAGCTATTAACTGTTGCTCCAGAAAATGGTAAACAGATGTCTGGCTCCGCTTTTGTTAACGGGTATTTAACTTAATCTATCTTTCATTTATATTCATATATCAAAAAAGTTATTAACAATTGTTCCACGTGGAACAATTGTTAATAACTTTTTTAAGTACGAATGCTCAAGGTTTAATTGAAATAATTTTGCGCTTGTGTTTTTGTTGGCAAAAGAGTAATTAAAGCAATGGGAACAAAAACCACGAAGATTAAAATTTCTAAATATGCATAACTAAAGTTAGTAATTTTAAGTGGTGCAAAGCTAGAAAACACGTTTGCCACACTAATAAGAACCGTTACTATAATGCTAGTAAATGCAATTAATAATTTATAGATAAACGTGCCTAAAAGGAGTGGTTTTAACACACCACACATTAATGCCAGAACAAAAACAATGGGCATAAGTGGGGTTATAAAAGTATTTGCCATAAGTACTATAATAGACACCTCGGAGAATTTTGCCGCAATTAATGGAAATGTAACCAGGGTTGCAGAAAGGCTAACGCAGAAAGCATCTTTAAGACTGTTTAGCAATTTGTTGTTTATTTTTAATAATTCACTCAAACGAGTGGCAAACATTATAATTCCCCAGGTGGAAAGGAAGAAAAGTTGCAGCCCTAGATCCCAAACATAAGAGGGGTTAATTACAAGCAGAGCAAAAAGGCTAAAGCCCAAACTGTTGAGCAAATCGAATTCTTTGTTTAAAATTTTGCTTATAAAATAAATGAACATCATAATAGCTGAGCGCGTAACAAAAGGAGTGAAACCGACCATAAAGGCGCAAAGCACAAGCAACCAATAATTGCAGCCAATTGCACTTAATTTTTTGTTAAATTTTTGCTTTAAACATGCAAAAAATATCACCTGGGAGATAATGCTCATATGAAGGCCTGAAACTACTACTGTGTGATAAATACCAACGCGTTTGAACATGATTTTAAGTTCGTTTGTAAAGCTGGTTTTATCACCAAATAAAAATACCGTTTAGCACCGCTTTTTGGTTATCAAAAAACATGCTGGTAATGTTATTTTTTATTTTATCTCGTGCCAATTTTAGCTGCTTTATAAAAGAGTTTTTATTTTGGTGCAGTTTTAACCTATGCCCTTTGATGGGTTTTGCAGATAAAAAATCCCTTTTGCGGTGGTTTCCCCTCATCCAAACGGAAATCATTTCGTACGGCTTCCGATACTAAAAAGGGATGATACAGCCCCTCAGCTCCATAAGC
>JBJEZM010000072.1:0-2738 GCA_051887395.1 Oscillospiraceae bacterium
AAGCTACTGCTACATATTCTGGTTCAATTGCACAAAGGTGTTTTATAAAAATATTAATAAAGCCATAAACCCCATTAACATCTTGGCCGCGGCTATTTGTTAGAGATTTTATGGCATAAAAAGAACGATTAATTATACTATTCCCGTCAACAATCAAAAAGTTCAAAAAACCACTCCTAATATGAAGTTTAACATATTAAAATACACTAAAAGTTCGACTAAACAAAGATAGAATAAATATAGAAAATTTATCAAAAATATTCACTATAAAATTAGAAAGCAAAGTTAAAGGCTGCAGCAATGACGAAGGAAAAACTAGCAAAAAGAATAAAAAGAGGTATATGTAATGTTTATATGAATATATTTTCTCCATTAAATTGGGAAAGAAATATTCGCCAATCTCTTGCCCGGGTAATCCTGGCAGCGGCAGGCACAAAAACAAAGCCATGTTAGCGCTTATGTTTGCTGTTAATTGCAAAAGAGTTATAGAAAACAACACAAAATTACTTGTTGCTGCAAAAGAGAACAAACTTAAGAAGTTAGCTAAAAAAACACAAACAAAAGAAGCAACTAAACTGCCTCCTAGGCCTGCAAGAGCAATTAGCAGCATGCCAGTTCGTCTATCTTTAACTCTATAAAAATTCGCAGGGTTAATTGGCAACGGTTTGGCCCAACCGATTCTAAAAAATATAAGGCAAAGAGCCCCAATTGGATCTATGTGTGCTTTTGGGTTTAAAGTTAATCTCTCTTTCATCTCGGGTGAATCATCACCTAAACGGTAGGCTACCAAACAAGAAAAATATTGAATTACCGGAAGAATTAAAAGTGCCATAATAACAGATGGTAAAAAATACAATAAAATTGAATGAGAACCAAAATTGAAAAACATAAAAATATCTCCTTTTTAATTTGATTCAAAGTTAGGGGCATTCATTCCACGTGGAACAAAATAAAAAATTTGCTTTAGCTAAGCCACAGGCCCAGCTTTTTTGTACCTTTTAATTTTTAATAACTATTTTCTCGTTTTGCGGTGGAAAGAGTATGGCTAAAACTAAAGAGCATCAAGATTTTATTTTTTACATTTTGTTAAAATTTAATAAAAATTACAACTTAACAAAATGGCAAATTTTTACACACAAAAAAGTTATTAACATTTGTTCCACGTGGAACAAAATTAAAAAAATGTTTTAATAAAGCCGCAAACCCCACTTTTTTTGTACTTTTTTGAAAATTTTAAATTTTACCGATAATAATTATCAGTCAATTAGGTAGGTTAATATTAATTTTTATTCTGCCAAAAGTTTCATTAATAGCGCACCATTTATCTATTATGCAAACAATAAAACCCTCTTTGCATTTGGGCAACGCTCTTAGAGTTAACGGCCACATATGTGATGAAATTATATTTTTCTCTATATCATTTAGCTCAAAATGCTGTTGAGCATTTTTTAAAGCAATTGCCGGGTGTAAAATTCCATGGAATTTTACTCCGCTAATTTTATGCCAATCGTAAAGATAGAAATCGTGCAAAAAGGCACCACGAGCTACACTTGTGGCATTGGCTTTTTTAAAGAAGCGCACACATAAAGCGTAGCTGCAATAGGCTACGTTAAGGCTATGGTCGAAGGTAGAGATTTTACCGTGCTGCCGGTATTGCTTCATTTTTCTTGCAGATTCAGAATGAAGTAGATCTGCAATGGCTTCTAAAAAAAGTTGTTTTACCACTTGCTGTGCCATAGTAAACTCCTTGTTATTTTTTGTTGTTTTTATTCTGCCTAAACTGTCTTAAAGTATCAGAAAGTTTAAGCTTTGGGAAGGCTTTAACTAAACGCTCTATTTTAGGTGAGGTTTTTGCCATTGCCACTGCTTGCTTATTTTTTAAGTTGTTAAAGCCATTTTTTGCTGCAGCAACAATATACTTTTTAATTTTACTAATTGAAGCTATGGTGAAGAAAGTATCAATAATCATAATCGCTAAAGCAAGTGCTATAAATATGCTGCTTATGTAAAATGGCAACAGTTTTAATATTTGCAAGGTAAAGGGCAGTATAAAATAAACAAATAAAATACAGCCTATACCCCAAAGAGCAGAAAATCTAAGACATATATACCCTTTAAAATTTAGAGGGTAGTTAGAATAGTCCCACCATTTTTGATTAAATAGGCGTTCTAAAATTGCTCCGGTTATTAGTTCAAGAATAGAAACTAATAACGCGGAACAAAAAAACAAGGCAACTGGATAAGCTATTAAAGGCTGCAAACAGATATAAACTAGCAAAACACCAAAGCCATAAATTGGGCAAACCGGACCGAATAAAAAACCCCGATTTACAAACTGTTTATCTACAATAAGGCTGTAAATTACCTCAACAATCCAGCCTAAAAAAGAAAATAAAATAAAAATCCAAAGGCAGTTATATAAACTTATTATAACCTCACGCCTCCTTTGCGTAATATTAAAACAAAAATATAATAAGTTGAGTTTAGCATATTAACAACATTTTGTCAATTTAAAGTGTAACTATATTAATTTGTGGTTGTATATTAAACGTGAATTTTAAAAAATTACAAAAAGACTTAAGTTTGCAGCTTTATTAAGGTATTTTTTTATTTTGTTCCACGTGGAACAATCGTGGAGAACTTTTTAAATAAAAAACAATATCAACCAACCGCACAGGAATTCATTGACAGCTTAGTGTTTTTGCACTACTATAATTACTGTAATGTTACAACATTTT
>JBJEZM010000073.1:0-10772 GCA_051887395.1 Oscillospiraceae bacterium
AAAATGTCTTTAAAGTTAAGAATTTTTTCAGTCGACTCTTTTGAAATTAAAAATGGAAAGGTTATTTTTTCAATTTACGGTGAAGATGAAACAGATTGTATTATTGTAAAACAGATTAAACCTAAGGAGGAGGCAGCGGAGCTTAGTAAAATTTTAAAAAAAGGAACTTTTATTAAGGTTAGTGGTAAATTAAGCAACGATAAATTCTTAAATGAGTTAATTATTTCAGCTTATAATATTGAACCTGTTGAAGAGGAAATAGAGATAGATACGGCAGAAGAAAAAAGAGTAGAACTACATTTGCATACTAACATGTCCGCTATGGACGGCATTACCGATGTCTCCGAAATAGTTAGTAAGGCATGTGCTTTGGGTTATAAAGCTGTTGCAATAACAGATCATGGCGTTGTGCAGGCATTTCCAGATGCAGCAATGGCGGCCCAAAAACTTAAAAAAGCGGGCAAAGATATTAAAATTATTTATGGCATAGAAGGCTATATGGTAAATGATGATGATTATAATTCTAAAGAGGCAAAAAATACTCAAGAAAAAGAAATCGATGACTTTGCTGCCATAAAATTGTGCAAAAACATGATAGTTTTTGATATTGAAACAACGGGCTTAAATGCAGAGTTCGAGCGCATTACAGAAATAGGTGCAATAAAAGTTATAGATGGCCGAATATTAGAAACATTTAACACTTTTGTCAACCCGCAAAAACCAATTCCGCAAAGAATCACGGAGCTTACGGGAATTACAGATGATATAGTAAGAGATGCCCCTAAAGAGGACGAAGCACTAACTAAATTTTTGGAATTTTGTAATGTTTCGACAGAGCCTATTTTTGTAGCGCATAATGCAAAATTTGATATGAGTTTTATTAGTGCAACAGCAAATAGATGTGGAATTAAAATACCAACACGTTATATCGATACAGTAAAAATTGCAAGAATTCTCTATCCTGAACTTAAAAATCATAAACTCGATACCGTAGCAGAATATTTAGATGTAGGTGATTTTAACCATCACAGGGCCTGCGATGATGCTGATGTGCTGGCAAGAATTGTGCTTAAAATGCAGTCAGATGTTAACGCAAGAACTCAAATTACAATTTCTAACACAGAACTATATAAACGGCTTCCTACCTCTCATGTTATATTGTTAGCAAAAAACCAAATAGGTTTAAAAAATCTTTATAAATTAGTATCATTTTCCCACTTAGATTACTTTTATAAAAAACCAAGGCTGCTTAAAAGCTTAATCAACAAACACAGAGAGGGTTTGATTATTGGATCAGCTTGCGAATCCGGTGAATTATTTAGAGCAGTTTCATCTGGCAACGATGCAAGAAGTTTGTTGACTATTGCTGAATTTTATGATTTTTTAGAAGTGCAACCAGTTGAAAATAATATATTTATGTTAAAAAGAGGGCTAGTAGAAAGCAAAGAGGAATTGCAGAGCTTTATAAAAAAAATTGTTGATATTGGCAAAACATTAAAAAAACCGGTGGTAGCAACCGGTGATGTGCATTTTTTAAATAAAAAAGATGAAATATACCGTAGAATATTAATGGAGGCGCAAGGCTTTGAAGATGCGGATATACAACCACCACTTTACTTTAAAACAACAAAAGAGATGCTGGAAGATTTTTCATTTTTGAGCAAAGAGGTTGCAGAAGAAATTGTTGTGCATAACACTCAAAAGATTGCAGATCAAATAGAGGAAATATTGCCAATACCACAGGGAACATTCACACCTAAAATTGAAGGGGCAGAAGAATTATTGCGTTCATATAGCCTAAAGGCAGCACATGATGCTTATGGTGAAGAACTGCCAGAGATAGTTGAAGCACGTTTAACAAAAGAACTCGATGCAATAATAAATCATGGCTTTGCAGTACTTTATGTTATCGCACAAAAATTAGTGCTTAAATCGGTTGAAGATGGTTACCAGGTGGGTTCAAGGGGCTCGGTTGGCTCATCTTTTGTGGCAACAATGGCGGGCATCTCAGAGGTTAACCCTCTACCTCCTCACTACATTTGCCCAAAATGTAAGAACTCCGAATTTATTTTAGATGGTTCGGTAGGTTCAGGTTATGACCTGCCAGAAAAAAACTGCCCACTTTGCAATACACAGTATAAAAGGGATGGTCACAATATACCATTTGAAACATTTTTAGGCTTTCATGGAGAAAAAGCACCAGATATAGACCTTAACTTTTCGGGCGAATATCAAGCCACGGCCCATAAATATACCGAGGAATTATTTGGCTCAGCACATGTTTTTAAAGCAGGAACCATTGCAACAATTGCAGATCGCTCAGCATATGGTTTTGTAATGAGATATCTAGAAAAAAACAACATAAAAGTGAGCAAAGCAAAAGAAACACGTTTAATTTTGGGCTGCACAGGCATAAAAAGAACCACAGGCCAGCATCCGGGCGGAATGGTGGTTGTGCCTAATGACTTTGAGGTTTATGATTTTACACTAGTGCAGCATCCGGCAGATGCTAAAGATAGTGGAGTAGTAACTACACATTTTGATTTTAATTCACTCCACGACACAATTTTAAAGCTAGACTTATTAGGTCACGATGTACCTACCATGTATAAACACTTAGAAGAATTAACAGGTGTTAAAATTACAGATGTCCCTATGAGTGATAAAAACGTGGTGAAAATGTTCACATCTTCAGCTCCATTAGGTGCTTCTCTAGATGAGATTGACTGTGCAACAGGAAGCCTAGGATTGCCGGAGATGGGAACAGGGTTTGTTAGGCAAATGTTAACAGAGGCGAATCCGCAATCTTTTTCAGATCTTTTGCAGATATCTGGGCTGTCACACGGAACTAATGTTTGGCTTGGGAACGCGCAAGATTTAATAAAAAATAAAACTTGCACAATTTCAGATGTAATTGGAACAAGAGACAGTATTATGACATACTTGCTGCAAAAGGGACTAGAACCAGATTTAGCATTTAAGATAATGGAGATTGTTAGAAAAGGCAAAGCTAGCACTTTGTTAAATGAAGAGTATATAACAATAATGAAAGAGCATAACGTTCCAGACTGGTATATAGAAAGTTGTAAAAAGATCAAATATATGTTTCCAAAAGCACATGCGGCCGCATATGTTATTGCAGCTATACGTTTGGGATATTTTAAGTTATACTATCCATTAGAGTTTTATGCTGTACTTCTTTCAATTAAAGACATTCCGCTGGAGTATGATTGGCTGTTTAATGGCAAGTTCTATACCGCACAAAAATTCAAGGAATTAAATAGATCAGATGTCAAAAAAACAGCAAAAGAGAACGAGCAGTTAATGATGCTGCAAATAATTTACGAAATTTTAGCCAGAGGGTTTGAATTTGCTACGGTAGATCTTTATAAGTCCCAAGCAACACGTTATATAATAGATGACGGTCGTATTCGTTTGCCATTTTCTGCACTAAAAGGAGTAGGCAGCACTGCAGCTAACAAATTAGTAGCGGTTGCCAGAACAGAAAAGTTGTTTTCGGTAGAAGATTTAGTACGTAAATCGGGTATTTCTCGTGGTTTTGTTTCAGAACTAAGTGCTTTTGGAGCACTTAAAGATATGCCAGAAAGTAACCAACTTTCTATGTTTTAAGTTCATGGTTTATAAAACAAGGTGATTAATTTGCAAGAAAACTATTCAAAAATAATGGAAGAGCATTTAGAAAATTTAAAAATAGCAAACTCAAAACCAAACTTGCTATTGCATAGCTGTTGTGGCCCATGCAGCAGCGTTGCTTTAGAGCGGTTAACTAATTATTTTAATGTAACATTATTGTTTTATAACCCAAATATTCAACCCAAAGAAGAGTTTTTAAAAAGGCAAAACGAGCAGCAAAAATTAATAAACAGGATGAGTTATAATATAAATGTTATAACACCAGAATATAATGAGCAAGAGTTTTTAGAATATGTGAAAGGTTTAGAATTATTGCCAGAAGGAAGCTTTAGATGTCAAAAATGCTTTGAATTAAGGTTGAAAAGAACAGCTAAAGTTGCCAAAGATACAAATTCAAATTACTTTACAACAACTTTAACAACAAGCCCGTATAAGGATGCACGAATAATTAACAAAATTGGTTTAAATGTAGCTAAAGATTATAAAGCAGAATTTTTATGTGCCGATTTTAAGAAAAAAGATGGTTATAAACGTTCTATTGAACTTTCAAAGAGATATGATTTATATCGACAAAATTATTGCGGCTGCTTATTTAGTTTAAAAAATATTAGCATAAAAAGTAAAGCTTAAAAGTTTTTATTAGGAGAGGTTAATTATGAGAATGTTTATTGCAATACTAATTTGCAGAGTACTACATTTTTGCGGTTCCATTATAGGTGGCTTTAGCAGTCTGCCTGGCAAATTAGCGTTAAGAGTTTGTCCAGATGTGCTTAAAAAGGTCAAATTATGTGAAAATATAATTGCAGTAACAGGCAGCAATGGCAAAACGTCAACCACAGAACTGATTGCAACGACACTAAAAAAATCTGGTGTAGATGTGGTTTATAACAAAGAGGGCTCTAACCAAATTGAGGGTGTAACCACATTAATTTTAAGCAATTGCGATTTTAGTGGCAACCTTAAACCGCAGGCCTTGGTAATAGAAAGTGACGAACGTTATGCTAGGCTAACATTCCAATACTTTACACCAAAATATTTTTTAATTACCAATTTATTAAGAGATCAGCTTACACGTAACAGGCACCCAGAATGGATTTTTAATATCATTTCGCAATGTATTTCGCCTAATAGCAAGCTGATTTTAAATGCAGATGATCCCATTGTTGCATCGTTTGGGATCAAATTCGAAAATACGATTTACTATACAGTCAATAAAACTGCAATTTCATCACAAGAATCCATACTCAGTTACGATGATGGAGCATTTTGCCCAAACTGCAAAATGCCACTTCAATATGAATATAGAAACTATGGTTCGCTTGGCAGATTCAAGTGTACAAACTGCTCGAATGGTAGTGCTAATAGCCAATTTGCAGTTACTAATGTAGATATTGAAACAAAAACAATTGAGATTAACAACAGATTCCAAATTAAAACAGATAATTTAGATATTTATAATATATATAATCTGTTAGCAGCTTTTGTAACGTGTTCGTGCTGTGAGGTTAAGCAAAGTAAGGTGGCTCAGGCTCTAAGTAATTACAAATCTCAAACAGGGCGAATTTTAAATTTTGTATTTGATAATTCAGCTGCAGAACTTTTGATATCTAAACACGAAAATTCAATGTCTTATAACTGTTCAATTGCACATGTTTTAAACCAGAACGAGGATTTATCTGTGTTGATTGTAGTAGATAGAATAAGTAGGAAATACTTTACAAGCGAAACTTCATGGTTGTGGGATATAGACTTTGAAAAGCTAAACACAGACCGAGTAAAAAGTATCATTTTAGGCGGTAAATACTGCTACGATTTATTGGTACGGTTTAACTCAACAGAGATTCCTAAAGAGAAGGTTTTCTGCGAACAGGATTTTCAACTGCTTCAAAATGCAGCAAAAACTCACAAGCAAGGCAAGTTATTTGTTCTCACCTGCCTTGCAGACCAGGAACGAGTTATTAAAGAGCTCACAAACTAACTTTAGAGGGTGTTTTTGATGGTTAAAATATTGCATTTATTTAATAATTTAATGAATCTTTATGGAGAAACGGGTAACATAAAGATGCTTGAACGCAGATTAAAAGCAGGAAGCGTAGCTTTTAAAACCGTTAAAGCCATGCCAAAAGACGTTGTAGATTGGGATTTTGATTTTGTTTACATAGGTAGTGGAACTGAAAAAAGCATGTTTGCTTCACTAAAAGAGGCACAAAACTTTACAGATAAATTAAACAAGCTGATATTTGAAAAAAATGCAGTAGTCTTATTAACAGGTAATAGTATGCCTTTATTCGGTAAAAAAATTGTTGCAGAAAGTGGGGAGGAAGTGGAGGGACTTTCTATTTTAGATATAGAAACGTACGAAACATATAACACCCCCACAATGCAAGATTGTGTATTCGATTGTGAATTAATACACAGCAAAATAGTTGGATTTATAAATCGTGCAACTAAAATCATATCTAACGAAAAACCACTGTTTAAAGTTATAAAAGGCGTTGGCAATTCACCAGATGATAGATTTGAAGGGATGCAAAAGAATAATTTATTTGCCACACATCTTATAGGGCCAATTTTAGCGAAGAACCCAGACTTTTTGGAATTAGTAATAAAAAAACTTGCCAATAAAACAAGGGAATTTGAATATTTTGCAATGAAGCTAGATGATATGCAGAAAGCATATGAAGTAACACTAGGAGAACTTTTAAAATAAATTAGGCTTAGGAGAGAGCAATTTTGGCAGAACTTAAATTAATCTCGAACTATAAAATGAACGCAGACCAAGAGAAAGCAGTGGATAATTTAGTGCATTCTTTAGCTACCGGGCACAGAGAACAAACGCTTTTGGGAGTTACAGGCTCTGGCAAAACATTTACAATTGCTAATGTTATAGAACGGGCAAAAAGACCCACTCTGGTTTTGGCTCATAATAAAACATTAGCAGCTCAGCTGTGCAGCGAATTTAAAGAATTTTTCCCCGAAAATGCAGTTGAATATTTTGTTTCTTATTATGACTATTATCAACCAGAGGCATATATTGCAAGCACCGATACTTATATTGAAAAAGATAGCTCTATTAATGAAGAGATAGATAGATTAAGGCATTGTGCAACGGCTTCAATTTCTGAACGCAGAGATGTAATTGTGGTTGCCAGTGTATCTTGCATATATAGTTTAGGAAGCCCTATAGATTATAGAACAATGGTTATTTCATTGCGGCCAGGTGCGCAGATTACGCGTGAGCAATTGGTAGCAAAACTAATTGATATTAGATATGAGCGCAATGATATTGAGTTTATTCATAACAAATTTAGAGTGCGCGGCGATGTTGTGGATATTTTTCCGGTATATGAATACGAGAATGCTATTAGAGTGATATTTTGGGGCGATGAAATTGAAACAATTGCAGTGATTAATCCAATAACCGGTCAGGCAAAAGCAAGGTTAGACCATGTGGCAATTTACCCGGCATCTCACTATGTTATTCCAAAGGAAAAACTATCGCCTGCAATTGAACAGATAAAAAGTGAAATGGAAAAGCAGGTTAAATATTTTGAGGAGAACGGTAAGCTAATTGAAGCGCAAAGAATCCGCGAACGCACAAATTATGATATGGAATTATTACAAGAAGTGGGCTTTTGTAAAGGGATTGAAAATTATTCACGGGTGCTTGCAGGAAGAAAACCAGGCAGTTCTCCGTTTACTTTGTTAGATTACCTGCCGGATGATTATTTGTTGGTGATTGATGAATCGCATGTTACTTTGCCGCAGGTGAGAGGTATGTTTGCAGGAGATGCATCGCGCAAAAACAACTTGATAGAAAATGGTTTTAGATTGCCGTCTGCGCGCGATAACAGACCACTTAATTTTGATGAATTTTACAATAAAATTAACCAGGTAATTTTTGTTAGTGCCACTCCTAATGACTTTGAACGCCAAAAAAGCGGTGAAAATATATTTGAACAGTTAATTAGGCCAACCGGGCTTTTAGACCCAGAGATTATTGTAAAACCAATTGAGGGTCAAATTAAAGACTTATTAGGGCAAATAAAGCTAAGGATAGAAAAAAGTGAACGAGTTTTAGTAACAACCTTAACCAAAAAAATGGCGGAAGATTTAACTTACTATCTTAAGAACGAAAGTATTAAAGTTGGATATATGCATAGTGATGTGAAGACTATTGAACGTACAAAAATAATTAGATCTTTAAGATTGGGTGAAATTGACGTTTTAGTAGGTATAAATTTGCTGCGAGAAGGATTAGATTTACCAGAAGTTTCTCTTATTGCAATTTTAGATGCAGATAAAGAAGGTTTTTTAAGGTCTAAAATATCACTAATTCAAACAATCGGCAGAGCAGCCAGAAATGCAAACGGCCAGGTTATTATGTATGCAGATAAGGTCACAGATTCAATGGCCTCTGCAATAGAAGAAACCAAGCGCAGAAGAAGCATTCAGCAAAAATATAACGAAGAGCATAATATTGTGCCGCAAACTATTAAAAAAGATATTCGAGATATTTTAGAAATTTCGCACGAAACAGAAGAGGCAGAAAAGGCTTTAGAGAGCGAGAAAAAGCTAAGCGTGGCAGAAAAGCTTAAATTGATTAAAAAGCTAGAAAAAGAGATGAAAAAAGCCGCAAAACTGCTTGAATTTGAGCATGCTGCACATTTAAGAGATATGATTGCAAAGTTAAAAGAAGAATAAAAAACTAATTAAATAAAAAGCTCTCGTTTATAGCGAGGGCGATTTTTTACGCACAAAAAACTTCATTTGTTCCACGTGGAACAAATGAAGTTTTTATTTTAATAAAGCCACAAACTTAAAATTGTTGCCTTTTTTGAGTTAAAATTAGGTTGTTTTGAGGCAAAAAGCGCTAGAATTGAGCAAGAAGATTACTTTATTAAAGATAACTAAAAGGTCACAACACATTTTTTGGTGTGGGGGGAGTTGTATTTTTAGCTTTAGGTCTTATTCTTTAGGTAAAATTTAAACTAAAATTAAAACAAGGGGGAAGTTAATCAAATGAGATCTACAAAATTAAAACTAAAAAAGCACCTTTCGAATTTTGTGGCTTTTTTGGTATTTGCAAACACTTTAGGAACGGGTAGAGCTTTTGCAGCTGACACAATGCTTGGGATGGACTATTCAACTGCAGCTGCAGAAGCAACAGGCTCGGTGGATGGCAAGACCTACACTGTTGCACAAGAAAATTCTACCGGGACAGTTAAATCTTTAAGTGATGGTGAAATTGGTTATAATTATTTAATAGTAAATAGTAGTATGATAGAAAAAGGCGGCGATGAATTGTGGGCATTGGTAACCTTTGAGAGTATTTCTGAATTTGATGAGTTAAAGCAGGCTATGAACAATGCACCAGCTAAAGTTGAATAAGTAACTTCAAATGAAGGATCTATAGATGTGCCAGTTGTTTTAAGTGTTAATTTAGATGGAAATATAACAGTTACAGAAGAACTTGCTTGTGAAGTCCGGAAATGTATAATTGTGGGTAGCAAAACAATTTCTAGAGGTGCAGACTACAAAGGTTGCTTATTCTCTGTAAAAAAACGGAACAACTTTATATTTGTTTAATGGAACAATAGATGGTGGTAGCAAAAATGAGAGTACAGAAGCTTATCAGTCATTAATTTTAGTTGATGCTGGTGGTCAATGTTTTGTGGAAAAGGCAAATTTGCAAAATAATGAAGCCGTGTATGGTGGTGCAATTTACAACAAAGGCAAAGTGACCATTAAAAATAGTGTAATTAGTGGCTGCAGTGCAGAGCAAGGCGGTGCTATATTTAACAAAGGGGTTTTAAGTGGTGACAATGTTACAATAAAAAGTTGCCATGCCACCAAAATTGGTGGTGCAGTTGTTAACTCTGGTAATAATGCAACTTTTAATGCAGGGGCTTTAGCTTTTATTTAAATAATTGGGTAGAAGAGAACGGTAACCAGACTTACACAAGCGGCACAATGAGTGTAGGAGCTGGTACAGTTTTATCAAAAAGTGCAGTCGAAGGCGCATCTGATGTGGATATTTATATAGAAAACAAAGTGATTAAATTCAGATGTTAGTGTTACTCGGCTTACAAGCACACCAGTGGTGTTTATGGTAAAATATGGCCAGATTAGAGTTGGACCAGAATTATGGCATGGGGCTAAATCGGGCGCCGATGTGTTTTCAGGAAATTCAACATCAATAGGAGATAGTGCTTTCAAATATGCTGGTGTTGAAACTTTGGGAAAAAATGGAAAATTAGAGGCACTTTCAAAGAATTTGTTATCAACCGAAGTACCATGTTCGGGGTATGTTGGAACGCAGGTAAAGGGTAGTACTGTAGCAACAGAATATTTGCCAGTTTACTTTACAGGCTCTACCGATGATTATGTCCTAGATAATAGCAGTATAATATACTCTTTAAATAAGGCTGAAGAAGTGCCTACAGCTGAAATTAAAAAAATTGGAGATAGCCAAAATGGTGCTTTTGCAAAACCAAAGAAGGCAGATGAAACCGATGTTGATGTGTTTGAAGAATTAAGGGCAAATGCACCAAGTGGTGCTACAACAGAGTACTTTGATATAAATTGGGGTAATACACCTGCAGGCTTTTACACATTAGTATTACGTGATGAAAGTGGTAATGTTGTTTGTGTAGCACCGTTTTATCACGATGCAGTTGAACCGGAGTTTGAAAACATTACATATAAATTAGGTGCAGCCAATGAAGTGAAGGTAGCCAATGGCATCTCTTCGGTTACTGTTACAGGCAGTGTTAGCTAGCAGCGGTGTAACACTTAAATTTGATTTTACTGATGTAGGGGTTAAAGCAGTTAAAACAATTGCGCTTACACACCCGGCAGGCAGGCGTTGGCTTAAGTTACGAGTAATTTAAGCAAAAACCCTACAGATGCTAAATATTTTAACCACTATGCATATACAACTACAGTGGCTGGAACGTATACATTTAAGTTAACCGACTTTAGTGGTAAAACAAGTTCACTCACATTTACCGTTTCGTCAAGCTCAGGTAGTAGCTCTGGAAGCAGTTTTGGCGGTGGTTCTACAAACACAACAGCAGTACCTGCAGATACAACAACGGTTACAAACAGCAGATGGC
>JBJEZM010000074.1:0-10721 GCA_051887395.1 Oscillospiraceae bacterium
TTAGTAACAACAAGAGAGATATTAAACCAAGCACAGAATTCTGGTTATGCTGTTGGTGCATTTAATGTTAGCAATATGGAACAGGTGCAGGCTGTGGTAGCAGCAGCGGAAAACGAAAAAGCAGCTGTAATAATTCAAGCATCAGAAAGTGCTTTAAAGTACGTGGGACTTGAAATGTTGAGTTCAATAGTTATATGTGCGGCACAAAAAAGCCCGGTGCCAATTGCGTTTCATTTGGATCATGGTACTACATTTGAAATGGTTGAGGCATGCATAAAATCTGGCTGGACTTCGGTTATGATTGATGCTTCTGCGTATGATTTTGAATTTAATATTGCGAGAACTAAAAAAGTAGTAGAGGTAGCACATAAAAATAATATTTCAGTTGAAGCCGAACTTGGCCGTATTGTGGGCCTAGAAGACCAAATTTTAGTTAAAGAAGGAAACGAACTCTTTACATATCCAGAAGAAGCGTCTGAATTTGTGGAGCGAACCGGTGTAGATTCTTTGGCTATAGCTATTGGTACGGCACACGGTAAATATAAAGGAGAACCACGGCTAGATTTCGAAAGATTGAAATTGATAAAAAGCCATGTTAAAGTGCCATTAGTATTGCACGGGGCTTCTGGGACAAGTAGTAGTGACTTGCAGCAGGCGATAAAATTAGGAGTAAATAAAATCAACATAGATACAGACCTACGGCAAGCGTTTGCAGATGGTTGTAGAGAAATTTTTGCTAAAAATCAGCAAGAATATGATATACGTAAAATTTGTGGTTGTGCGCGAAAAAAGATGTTTGAAGTGGTGAGTGAGAAGATAAGGGTATTTTCACTAAAATAATAAATGATAATAGAGGTGTTTTTAAGTGTCTGGGCATTCTAAATGGAGTACAATTAAGAGAAAAAAAGAGAAAACTGACGCTCAAAGAGCAAAAATATTTACAAAAATAAGTCGTGAAATTGCAGTATGTGTGCGTGAACATGGTGGAGATCCTAACACAAATTCTAAATTAAAAGACCTTATACAGAAAGCTCGTTCTAATAATATACCGGCAGATAATATTGAACGTTTAATTTCTAAAGTATCTGGCGGGCAGGATAAAAATAATTATGAAGAAATGCTATATGAGGGTTATGGTCCGTCTGGAATAGCAGTTATGGTGAGTGCATTAACCAGTAATCGTAACCGAACTGCAGGGGATTTACGCCACTATTTTGACAAGTTTGGCGGTAATTTGGGCCAAACAGGTAGTGTGAGATTTATGTTCAAAAAAGTCGGGGCAATTACTGTTGAGCAAAAAGGTTTAAACGAAGAGCAGCTGCTTTTAGATATTTTAGACTTAGGTGTAGATGATTGGCAAATTGAAGAGGATATGGCAATTATTTTTGTGGCAGAAAATAAATTAGCGCAAGCAAAGGCAGAGATAAGCAAAAAATATAATGTGGTTGACGCTGATTTTGAATATAAACCAACAACAATCGTTAATGTAACAGATGAAGAATCTTTGATTAAAATGGAAAAACTTTTGGATGCATTGGGAAATAACGATGATGTTCAAAAGGTATGGTACAATTTAGCTGAGGATGAGAAAGATGAATAATTTGCCGGAAATAAAAATAAAAAAATTAAATACGCTAGCTAAAGTTCCTACAAAAGGAACAGCAGGTAGTGCTGGTTGGGACCTTTATGCAGCTTCGCCACAAGATGTTTTAATTAAACCAAATGAAACTAAAAAGATATCAACAGGAATTTCAATTGCAATACCTTCTGTGGGCTTTGTGGGTTTAGTTTTTGCCAGAAGTGGACTTAGTGTTTCTTTTGGAATTGCTCCGGCAAATGCAGTTGGCGTTATTGATAGTGATTATCGCGGTGAACTTATGGTACCTTTGCACAATTATTCAACTAAAGATTATTTTATACATCATGGCGATAGGATTGCGCAGTTTTTGCTTATGCCGGCAATTGTGTTTCAATTTAAAGAGGTTCAAGAGCTAGATAATACTTTGCGTGGTGCAAATGGTTTTGGATCTACAGGAATGAGCTAATTAGGGGTTTATATGGCAAAGGATTTAATTGTAATAGTAGATAGGATAGAATCTGATTTTACAGTATGTGAAATATTAAGTAACGGCAAATCAGTTGATGTGCCATTAACATCTTTTAATTTACCACCTAAAGAGGGTAGGGTTTACCATGTTTGCAATATTTTGAGTGTAGAGCAATTTATTAAAGCTCTAAAGGATAAGTTGCCGATAGAGCTTTTATATGATGGAAATTTAACTAGGTTACGTAGGGAATATATTTTAAAAAAGATGAACGATATCTTAAGTTTGTGATAAATCTTCAATAAAGGGAAATAGCTGCAGAAAAATTATGAAAGGTTTTTAAGATTTGGAGTATTTTGGGGAGATGTGATTAAATTTTGTTTTGTAGAGTAGCAAGTATGGGAATAATGGGAATAGATGCCTTTAAAGTTTTAGCAGAGGCCGATATATCGCGAGGTTTACCATCTTTTGATATTGTGGGATTGCCAGATATAGGAGTAAAAGAAGCCAGAAATCGTGTTAGGGCAGGAATAAAAAATAGCGGTTTTGAGTTCCCAGTTAGTAAAATAACAGTTAATTTAGCTCCAGCAGATATTAAAAAAATTGGCTTTTTTTATGATTTACCAATTGCTTTATCAATTTTACAAGCTAGTCATCAGATCTCAGCATTTAACGACAAAAATGCTTTTATTGGTGAACTTTCGCTTTCGGGTGAGGTAAAACCTATGAATGGAGTTTTGCCCACGGTAATAAAAGCAAAAGAACTGGGATTTGGAAATATATTTGTACCAGAACAAAATCTCCAAGAAGGGTACAATTGTTGCGGGAATTAATGTGTTCCCTGTGAAAACACTTAGTCAATTGGCAAGTTGCCTAGAAGGAAGGGTTCGGATTGAGCCAGGGGTGGCAAAAACATTTGAATACAAAGATGGTGCAATACGATGTAGATTTTAAAGAGGTTAAGGGTCAGCTTAAAGCAAAACGAGCAATAGAAGTTATATTATTAATTGGTGTTCCAGGTGCGGGAAAGAGCATGCTTGCTAAACGTATACCATCTATATTGCCGCCTATGACATTTGAAGAAGCGGTAGAAACAACAAAAATTTATTCAATTGTTGGAAATGATCACGAGACAACCCGCTTTGCTTTAATTGCCCATTTAGGGTGCCACATCAAACAACTTCTTTAGCGGGGCTCACAGGTGGAGGCAGTGTGCCGATGCTGGGAGAAATTTCTTTAGCTCATAATAATGGGGTTTTATTTTTAGATGAGTTGCCGGAATTTACTAGAGCAACAATAGAAGGCCTAAGGTAGCCAATGGAAGATAAAGTAATTACAATTTCTAGAGCAAAGTCTAAATTAACTTATCCAAGTTCTGTGATGGTAGTTGCAGCAATGAACCCGTGCCCATGTGGTTTTTATGGTCATCCAACAAAAAAATGCAGATGCACGCCAGGGTCGGTTGAAAGGTATTTAAGCAAGATTTCTGGACCAATGCTCGACAGAATAGATATTCATGTTGAAGTGGCACCTGTAGAATTTTCGGATATGGCAAATGATTTAGAGGCAGAAAGCTCAGAAAAGATTCGAGCAAGAGTTACTAAGGCCAGAAAAATACAATGGCAGCGGTTTAAAAATTTGTCTTTTAATTGCAATGCAGATATAAATGTAGCATATGTTAACAGCGTTTGTAAAACAACCAAAGAGGCAGCAAATATGATAAAAATGGCATTTGAAAAACTTTCATTTTCAGCACGAGCATATAATAAAATTTTAAAAATTGCAAGAACCATTGCGGACCTTGATGAAGGGGAGATAATCAATTCTAAACATGTAGCAGAGGCTTTGCAATATAGAAGTTTAGATAGACGGTATTGGCATTAGTTTTACAAGAAAGTTGTGATTTTTTGAGAATAATAGGAATAGATCCTGGTTATGCAATAGTAGGCTATGGAATTTTAGACTATGCAAACAGGATCTTTAAAAAAGTTAAGAGCGGAGTTATATTGACAAAAGCAAAAATCCAGTTCGAAGTTCGATTGCAGTACATTTATACTGAACTCAATTTGATTTTGCAAGAAACAAAACCAGACTATATGGCAATTGAAAGGTTGTATTTTACAACAAACCAAAAAACAGCAATCGATGTGGCACAAGCACGTGGAGTTATTATGTTAGCAGCTGTGCAAAGCAAAATAGAAGTGTTTGAATATACACCATTGCAAATTAAACAGGCAATTGTGGGCTATGGTAAAGCAGAAAAAAAACAGATGATCAATATGGTAACATCAATTTTAAAATTGAAAGAAAAACCAGATATAGATGATGAAGCGGATGCACTTGCTGTGGCAGTTTGTCATGCGCATTCCTATAATCCAAACAACATTAAAATGCAAGAGCAGATTAAAAAACAACTTAGGTGATTTTATGATATATAGTGTTTACGGTAAGTTGGTTGAAAAAGCTGAAAATTTTGTGGTTATAAATTGTAACGGTATAGGTTTTTGTTGTTTTGCAACAGCAAATATAATTTCAAAATTAGGCAATGTGGGCGATACAGTTAGTCTATATACTTACCTTAATGTAAAAGAAGATTTAATGGAACTTTATGGTTTTTGCAGCAAAAAAGAGTTAACGGTTTTTAAAATGCTAATTGGAGTATCTGGAGTGGGGGCAAAATTTGCACTTGCTATTTTATCTGTTCTGTCGCCAGAAGATATTATTTTGAATATAAAGTTAGAAAACCCTAAAGCATTCACTGCGGCACATGGAGTGGGTTTAAAATTAGCTCAAAGAATCATTTTGGAACTAAAAAGCAAATTAAAAGATGAAGTTTATAACACAAATGGAATTGGCTCTGCAATTTTACCAAGTTCTAATATGCTTGAAGCGCTTAGCGCATTGCAAGCATTAGGTTATTCTCAAGCAGAGGCGTCAGCGGCAATAAAAAGCTGTAATGAACCTATGGAAGTTGGAGAAATAATTAAACATAGTCTTAAAATACTTGCAAAACCCAAAAAGCAAAAATGAGGTGAAACAATGGCAGTACATTTTGGTGTGGCGGGAAATTCAGCTAGCTTTTTTACTATGGGATATGCTCATCTTTTACAGGTACCAAAATATTTAAAAAAATTCGAGCTAGATGCCTATGAGTATCAATGTGGGCATGGGGTACGGCTTTCTGAACAAAAGGCAAAAGAGTTTAAAAAGCTTGCAAATGACACTGAGCTTAAATTATCTGTGCATTCACCGTACTATATTTCCTTATCTAGCATAGAGGAAGCAAAACGTGAAAAAAGTGTGGGTTATATACTTCAAACAGCAATTTTGGCAGATAATATAGGTGCACAACGCATAGTAGTGCATTCAGGGTCTGCTGGCAAGGTTTCAAGGCAAGATGCACTAGAGCTGGCAAAAAGCACTTTAAAGAAGGCGGTTTTAAAACTAAAGTCAGAAGGTTTAAGTCACATAAATATTTGCCCAGAAACTATGGGTAAAGTTAATCAGTTGGGCACATTAGCAGAGGTTTTGGAGCTATGTTTAATAGATGAATCGTTTATTCCTTGTATAGATTTTGGCCATATAAATGCTAGAGAGCAAGGGCTTCTTAAGAATAAAGAAGAGTTTTTAAATCTGTTCAATAGCATTGAAAACAAACTAGGCATAGAACGAGTGAAACAAATTCATATTCATTTTTCCAAAATTAAGTATACAACAGGGGGAGAGCAACGCCATTTAACATTTGCAGATAATATATATGGTCCTAACCATGAGGATCTTTTAGATGTGATTTTAAAAAAACACTGTGAACCGATTATAATATGCGAATCCGATGGTACACAGGCGGAGGATGCGAAAGCAATGAAAACATACTATCAAAACATCAGTAAATCCTAGGAAGTAAATTTGAAAAATAAATTAGTTTTTTTACTTTATATAAAATTTTTTGGTTAAAAAGGAGGTGGACAAATTTGCAAGAAAAATATATGTACATTCTAGAATTTAATAAAGTGTTAAATTCTGTAGCAGAACAAGCAGTATATTCAGAAAGTAAAATGCAGATCTTAAAACTTGAACCCAGCACAAATTTTGAAACAGTTAAAAAACGGCTTAAAAGAACAGAAATGGCAATGATTTTATGTTTGCGCTATGGAATGCCGGATATGTTGCAGTTTAATGACATGGATATTATTTTAAAAAAAGTTGGGCAAGGTGGGGTAGCTTCTTTAAAAGAGTTGATTAATATTTTGCAAATGCTAAGAACTGTTAAGAATTTAAAACTTTGGTATATGGAGTTCATTCAAAAGGAGCAAGAAAAAGAACCAGAATTTAATAATCTTGCAGAATTAAAGTCCTTATACCGCACACTTGAATATACCATAATTTCTGAAGAAGAACTGAGCGATAAAGCTAGCCTTAATCTTTTCAATATTCGAAGAGAGCTTAAGCAAAAAGCAAATGCAATTAAAGAAGAATTGTGGCAATTTGCTAAAACACCCGAAACAAAAAAATACCTGCAAGAAGGTACGGTAACCATTAAAAATGGTCGTTTTGTATTGCCGGTTAAATCTGAGTACCAATCGAAAATAAATGGATTGGTGCACGAAGCTTCTGCTAGTGGGTCAACTTTGTTTATAGAACCAGAAGCAGTTGTGAGTGGTAATAACAGAATAAGGTTATTAGAAGCGGCAGAAAAAGAAGAGATATATAAAATATTAAGGGAGCTATCTAGTAAAGTATTAAGAGATTTAGAACAGCTTAAAAACAATTGGCGTTTGATTATGTTTTTTGATATGCTTTTTGCTAAGGCAAAATATGCTATTCAAATAAACGCAATTAGCCCAGAGCTAACAGAAGACAGTAAAATTAATTTAATAGGTGCAAGGCATCCTTTGTTGCCAAAAGAAGCGGCTGTTCCCATAGATATTGTAATGCCAAAAGAGACTTCAACTTTGGTAATCACTGGACCTAACACAGGCGGTAAGACAGTAACTTTAAAAACAGCTGGTTTGTTAACGTTAATGGCAATGAGTGGGTTGTTAATCCCAGCAAAAGAAGGTAGCATAATTTCTGTTTTTAAAAATATTTTAGTAGATATTGGAGACGAACAGAGCATAGAACAAAATCTGTCAACTTTTTCTGGGCATATAAAAAATCTAGTGCAAATTTTAAAAGTAGCTAATTCGCATAGCTTGGTTTTAGTGGATGAATTAGGTTCTGGAACAGATCCTATAGAAGGGGCCGGACTTGCAGTTTCTATTTTGAACGAATTAAAGAGCAAGGGAGCAAAAACAATTGCAACCACACACTACTCAGAGTTGAAGATATATGCTTTAAATACGCCAAATGTGCAAAATGCATCTTGTGAATTTGATATAGACACTTTACAACCAACTTACAAGTTAATTTTAGGCATACCAGGTAAATCTTATGCATTTAATATTGCAGAACGGTTGGACATTGAGCAAAAGATTATTGAAGATGCGAAAAAATGTATAGATGAAGATAAGTTGAGATTCGAAGATGTAGTTAATAAGCTCAATAATACTCAACAAGAATTACAAGAAAAAATAGACACCAATAAAACTTTGAAAAAAGAATTAGAAATTGAACGTAGTAAACTAAAATTTATGCAAGCAGAAGTGCTGCAGCAAAAAGAAGAGTTGATAGAAAAATTTAGAGCCGAAACAGAACCAATTATTGAATTTTTGAAAAAATCATTGAAGAGCACGGCTGCAGAGCTTGAAACAATAAAAAAAGAAGAAAATATAAAGCGTTTAGAAGAGCTGAGAACAAAATTTAAAGCAGATATACATAGCAAACTAGGAGGAATATCTTTTAAAAATGATAAACAGAATATAAATAATGGTAAAATCCATTTTAAAAGTGGAGATACTGTGTTGGTGCTGGGTCTGCATAAAGAGGGGGTACTTACATCGAACCCAGATAAAAATGGTTTTGTAAATGTAAAGCTTGGCAATATTTCAACCAAAATTTCAACTTTAGATTTAAAACTATGTAAAACGCAAAACTTAACAAACAAAATTAGCCATTTTAAAACTACAACATCTCGCATTTCAAGAAAGGCAGCCACGGAACTACATCTACGAGGGTTAACAGTAGAAGAGGCAACAGCTGAATTAGACAAATTTATAGATGATGCGATAATATCTGGGCTGCATAGTATTGTTGTGGTGCATGGTAAAGGGGCCGGAATTTTAAAAACTGCAGTTCATAACTATCTAAAATCTTCAAGAGTTGTAAAGAGCTTTAGGCTAGGAAAATATGGCGAAGGGGAGGATGGCGTTACAATTGTTGAACTTTAATTGAGTATATTTTGCCTTTTAATAAATAATATGATACAATAAAGTAATACAATTTTTATTTGCATTTATAAAAACATTAAAAATGGGGAGTTATACTGTGGAACGAAACAAAGAATTGCTTTCAGGTTTACAAGCAATTGTTACAGGGTTTGCGCAACGGGCAGATGGACTTTTAGCTGTGCAAATTACAGCATCTTTTGTGCATCTCTAGCCGATGAATTCTAAGCAGTATATTCTCAGTAAGTTTTTTGGTAATATAACGTTATATACTATTGTTTCTTTTTTCGCTTTTATTGGAGTTGGAATTTACCAGCGCCCTAAAACAATAAGAGCAGGCTTAGGATTTAGCCTTTTAGATATATTTTTCCCATTTTTGTGCTATGTAGTGCCTTGTATTGTTTTTACATCTTCTTTTTTATTTTTCTTTTCAATAATTTCAAAATACCCAATAATATCAATACCCATTTACTTCTTTTTAGTTTTAATGCTTAATGAAATGAAAGTGATACCATATTTTATAAACACAGATACAGCTTTAGCAGGTGCTTACAATGAATATGGATTTGCAAATTTTATACCACCAATAAAATTGTACTATGGTTTGGGAAGGCAAGGGGTATTGTTGGCGGTTTCTGCGGTATTCGTAGTTTTTGTGTGTATTATTTGGGAAAGAAATAAAGACAAAACAAGTGAATAAGGATGCGAATAGTAATGGAACATATATTTGAACTGGAAAGCTTTACGCAAGAAATGGACGGTTGCACAAGCAGTTCATGCGGTAATAATTGCAGAGGTGCTTGTGTAGATCGCTGCCGTGGAGGTTACACTGAAGTTGGTTGTAAGTCTGCTTGTGCTGAATATCGATACAAAAAATCTTAACTAAATTATTTTAAATAAATTTGCATGGCAATTTAATTTTTGGGGATCTGATTACCATGCTATTTTAACACACATTTGCTTCTAAAAAATTACAAAAATGTAAAAATAAATCCAATATCAATTATAAAAAAGGAGGAACTAATTTTGCAAATAACTAAGAGTGCAATTAGATTTGGTAAACTGACGCCTGGATTTGAAGATGGCAAGGCAAACGACATTACCTTTTGCGTTACAGAAGAATGTAATTTAAGGTGCAAATTTGTTATTTAATACACAAAAATAGCTTTTTAAAAATGAACTTTGAAACAGCTAAGAAGGCAGTTGGTTATTTTTTAAGTGCGCGCGATGTATACAACGAAAAATCAGTTGTATGGGATTTTATTGGTGGTGAGCCATTTTTAGAGATTGAACTCATAGATAAAATTAGTGATTATATTAAAGAACAAATGTATTTAACTAAACACCCATGGTTTGATAACTATATGTTTAGCTTTTTATCGAACGGTTTGTTGTATAGCACAAAAGAAGTGCAAGTCTACATAAATAAAAATAATAGACATATTTCTATTGGTATTAGTGTAGATGGCAATAAAATTAAACACGGTTTGCAAAGAGTATACCCAGATGGAAGCGGTTCTTATGATGATGTGGTTAAAGGAGATAGCGGCTAATGTTATTTTTGAAAATGTTTGGGACGATAAAGATCCGGAGATATTCGAAAATCAGCTTAAAGAGCTGGCTGACTATGTTATTGAGCATGAAATTGAGTGAATGGAAAGACCCAACCTACACAGTCGGATTTTTTGATCCTGCAACGGGATTGCCAATGTCATCCAACCGAAATAAAAATAAGTTCTGCGGTTCTGGGGAGATGGCTGCAATCGACTGTGATGGGAATCTTTTCCCTTATGTATAGGTTAAAACCGTTTAAATACCTATAATATAGAAAAAGTAAACGATGAAGAATGTAAAAATTGTGAAGTTGTAAGTTGTTGCATGACATGCACAGGCTTTTGTTATGACGATTCATCTTCCGGCTCTATATTCAAAAGAGCAAACGAACATTGAGAAGAGTTAAATTTATAGAAAACAACCAATTTTCCAACTTAATTGTTGAAAAGAATCACATATCAAATGGACACAGTTTAAAATAACATTTTTTATAGGATATAAACTAATATTAGCATACCAAGATATGGAATTATTGGTGGAAGTTAAAGAAATATATGTTAGTAACATGTTACCAACAGGGGTAAGATTTAGTATTTTTATATGCATCTTTAATATATAGAAGTCGCAATTTAAAGCTGTAATGCGATATTGTGTTTCAATATTTTTTATGCTATACTAAATCTAAACAATAAAAAGGGAAGATCGAGATATGATAGATAAAATGGGAAACTTAAAAAGAACACACTATTGTACAGAAGCAAGTGAAAAAGATATAAATAAAAAAATTGTTGTAAGTGGG
>JBJEZM010000075.1:0-2658 GCA_051887395.1 Oscillospiraceae bacterium
AATCGAACCATCGACACGAGGATTTTCAGTCCTCTGCTCTACCGACTGAGCTACAGAGGCAAATAAAACTTACCTTGGCGACCCGGATGGGGCTCGAACCCACGACCTCTAGCGTGACAGGCTAGCGTTCTAACCAACTGAACTACCGGGCCAAAAACTGGTGGGAGCAACAGGGCTCGAACCTGTGACCTCCTGCGTGTAAGGCAGATACTCTACCAGCTGAGCTATACTCCCTCTATTTTATTTGCAAACAACAAAACTTCAATTTTTGCCTGACTTTTATATTATAAACATTATAATTAAATTTGTCAAGCACAAATTCGCAGATTTTACGATTTTATTAAACAGTTAAATAAATACATGCAAAATTACAAAATATTTATAAATTTTAGATTATTATATTTGACATAGATTAAATTTTTATGTTTAATATTATAAAGGCACAAAAAGCAAAAAAAATACATATAAAATATTTTACAAGGTGATCAAATAATGTTAGTAAAGGGAACACAAGCAAATCCATATAAAATTAAAACCACAACAGATTTTTCACTTGTTGCAAAATTTCCAGGGGCATATTTTGAACTAGAAAATGACATTGATTTTAAGCATATGTTTATTATGCATGATAAAAATTATTGTTTTAAATACTCATTTAATGGTAAGGGGCACCAAATTATGAACGTAAAAACAAAAAATGCCGGAGGTGGATTATCTGGTATTTTTGGTCGGCTTGCAAAAGAAGCGATTGTGCAAAATTTAACAGTTAACAATGCATTTACAACTGGTGAAGGTTATGTGGGGGTTATTGCCGGGGAAAGTTGGGGGAAGGTAACAAACTGCTGTGTTAAAAACGTAATAGTAGAGGGTTATTATAATGTTGGTGGTTTAATAGGGGTTAACCGTAAGGGAGGAAAAGCTATTTTATGCAGTGCAGAGGTCACGTTAGTTGGCAATATTAATATTGGCGGGATTATTGGAGATAACCAAGATGGAGGAGAGATTTGTTTTTGTCGGTCTTTGGGGAAACTGTGTGGGCTTGAAAATATTGGAGGTATTGCTGGCCGAAACTGCGGGGCGGTAATCGATTCGGGATCTGTAGTGAAACTTAGCGGTAAAAAAGCTTATGGCCAATTAGTGGGGTTGAACCGAGGTTTAATTGATCTTGCAAATAATGAGTTGATTCGAGAATATTGTAATCAAGTTTTTGCTTTTGCAGAATATATTGGTCGGAATTGCTTAACGTTTTAAAATTTTATTTGACAATCGCTAGATAATAGGATATAATAATTAAAGATGTTGTGTTTAAGTAAAAAAGCGGTCATGGCGGAACAGGCAGACGCGCACGCTTGAGGGGCGTGTGGGCAACCGTGTGGGTTCAAGTCCCACTGACCGCACCAATAGAATTTATTTGATCAACAAAAGACCATAGCAATTAGCTATGATCTTTTGTTTTTTAAAATAGCAATTTTATTATTTCATCAATTGACAGCCAATTAACAAAAACAGCAGCAATAATATCTGAAGTTAATGCCCATTCTGGCTCCTTACCATTTTTGTAAGCAAACAAATCGATTTATTAAGTAAAATAACGTTGTAGTTAGTGCAAAAAAATAAAAAAAGAAAAAGAAATTAAAAGTTTTATAAACTCTGCCAAACACATCACAGCTCACATTTCTAACACTAAAATTTTTTTAAATTTATTTTTTGTCATTATTTTATCTCCTCGTTTTTGACAAAAGACCAGAGTTAACTAACTCTGATCTTTTTTGTTGCCAAGCCAAATAATAATATCATCTGCTATTATTACAAAATTAAAAAACAACACACTAATAAAAGGATCAAAACGCGGAAAAAGAATGCCAAGAAGTTGTGAAAACAAAAACATTATAATTATTGCTAAAGAAATCTTATTGTTTAACAGTTTATTTTCATGATATTTTTTTATATGCGTTGGCAGCCAGCATATAACCCAAACAACCATAAAACAGATTGCAGCTAATTCTGCCCATAATATATCAGATATGTAAAAAAATGCCAATGCTCCCAAAGCAAATTGTAATGCAAAAGAAAGCCAATATAGTTTTTTATTTTTTCTCATCATCATCATCATCATCATCATCATCATCATCATCATCATCATCTTCTTCTTCTTCTTCTTCTTCTTCTTCTTCTCTAATTTCTTCTTTGCGTTCATCAATTTCAGCTTTATGTGCTTTATCGTATTCCTTATCAATTATTCCTTGATATGTAAGACCACTTCCGCAAGGTGCACTAAAATGTGAATGCTCATATAAATTTCGTTCGTATATTATTTGTTCAGTCGAAGACATTTCACCTTTGTCATGCGCTTTTGCTTTGCCAATGTCCATTGTCTTCATAAGCATTGAAACACCCAATCCGGCCCATTTACCGCCCAAGGCAGTTGAAGTGATCGCAATCGGCGCTTCCAGAATTGCCTTTGTTATTTTTTTGGTGCTTCTTCGGTGCGTGCCTTTTTTTCAGCTTCGATTTGAGCTCTTGCTCTTTCGTCAATTTTTTCTTTGTGTTTTTCGGATGCCATATGCATTTCGCGCATAAATTTGTCGCGATCTTCCTGAGACGGTTTTGTTGCCGGCGCTGGAGCCGGTTTAGGAAGTGCAGACCTCACAGTTGAAG